>JAXHVM010000178.1 GCA_034189185.1 Deferribacterota bacterium | reverse complement strand
ATGAAACCACTTTGCATTATCCAATATAATATCCCATTTAAAATCATTTACATTGGCTGTGGCTATTGATGAGTGCCCCCTATCATAGATAATCTTTGAAGGTCTCTGGCTTGCACCATTCTCACAAAAATATATGCCAAGCCTTTCCCCACCAAAAACTATATATTTTGTATTTATACCAAAACTTGAGCAATAATTTACGGCAGCTTTCCCAACTTCATTTAGAGGCAGCTTTGTAACAAAATATGTATCTAAACCTAATTGAGCCAGTGTTGCTGCCACATTTGCCTCAGCTCCACCATAATAAATGTTAAAACTTCTAGTTTGGGCAATCCTTTCATAATCTGGCGGGGTTAATCTAAGCATTACCTCACCAAAGGTCACCACTTTCTTTGCCATCTTAAACCCCTTTTATTGTATCATTTTTAAAAAGTTCCTGGATATTTCTTCTATTTTTTCAAAACTGCCATCTTTTGCATATTTTGTTATCGCACTACCCACTGCAACGGCAAATGCCCCTACATCAAACCAGTCTTTAACATTATCAATATTAACGCCACCTGTTGGTAAAAATTCAAGCTGCGGGAAAGGACCCTTTAATTCTTTTATTTTACCTGCTCCAATCCAAGAAGCTGGAAAAATCTTAATTAATTGAATACCTGCTTTTATACAGGAAAATATTTCATTTGGGGTAAATGCCCCTGGTATATATAAAATATTATTTATATCGCATGCTGTTTTTGTCGCTTTGTCAAATATAGGTGATACTATAAATTTTGATCCTGCTGATATGCAAGCTGTTGCCATATTTGCATCATTTACTGTACCAGCGCCAATAATTATATTCTTATTTTTATATTCATGATTCATTTTTTCTATAATATTAACTGCACCAGGAACAGTCATTGTAATTTCAATAGCCTTAATACCTGCTTTTATTGCTGGTTTAATTATTTTATTACATTCATCTTCGTTTTCAGCCCTAATTACTAAAATTATTTTACTTTTCCTAATTGTTTCTAATGTCTCATATATCTTCATTTTTATCCTCAAAATAAATTAATATATTTCATATTATGAAATTATATTTCATATTTAAACTATGACATAACTATTTGAGGTTGTCAACAAAAAATATAAAATTATTTAAATTTGTAATTCTGGTCCTTAAAATTCAGTATTAAGGTAATTTTGAACTTTATTTATTTATATTGATTTATAATACTAGATTTCCCTACTTGCTATTAAAAATAATTTCTAAATTGTATATAAAATCCAAGTATGTTTATTATCCACTATAAAACTAGATGTAGGCAGAGTGTTGAAGATGTTAAATTACACCTCCATCTGCTGCAATAATTTGGCCTGTAATATAATCAGATTCTTTTGATGCCAAAAAAACAAAAAGGGGAGCAACTGCTTGAGGTGGAGAAGGTTTTTCTAAAAAGTCAAGATAATTTGGACCAAATTGTGCTTTGTAAAATTCATACAAGTCTTCTGTCATTCGTGTTTCCGCAACTGGCGAAACTGCATTTACTTGAATATTATTTGACACTAACTCTTTTGCAACATTTTTAGTAAACGATGCAATGCCACCTTTAGCAGAAGCATAATCAACAACACTTAATAAGCCTCTAAAAGCAGCAGGTGCAACAAGATTTATAATTTTGCCCTCATTCTTATTTAACATAAAATTTTTTACTGCATAATATGTACATAAAAATGTGCCATCTAAGTGAACATTTATTGTTTTCTTCCAATCTTTAAAAGTTGTATCAATAAATGATTTTGGCTTTATTATACCTGCATTATTAACTACAATATCAAGGTCGCCTAACTTATCTGACAAATCATTAAATAATGACACCACATCAGATTCTAAACTAACATCAAAAAGGCCTCCATAAGCCTCACCACCTTCTTTTTGTATTACATCGATTGTCTCATCTAACATTTTTTTATCTTTATGGGCTACTATGTAAAGTTTTGCTCCTTCAGAACTATAAGCCTGAGCAATAGCTCTTCCAATACCTCTTGAACCACCAGTTATAAGTGCAACTTTGTTTTTTAATCTCATATTTCACTCCATAATATATGTATTTTCACTTATTTTTGCTCTTTTTGATTTAAAGTGATTAATTGAACGCTCATCATCTTTATAACCAAAGGCAATTGCTATTTGCAACAAATATTCAGAGGGTGCATCAATAAATTCATTAATAACGTCACTAACACCCCTGATATACCCAATAGGGCATGATCCAAAACCTAAATTCTCTGCAGCTAACATAAAATAAACCATATATGAGCCTATATCAATAGCTCTTGATGGATATAAACTTTTATGTATATAAATAAACGCTGCAGCTGGAGCATTAAAAAATGAAAGGCTTGCTTGTAAAATATGACCTAGCTTTAGTTGATCTTCTTCGAGATAGACTTTAAGCCCATCCAATAATTCTTTCCTTCTATATAAGTATTTATCTGGAACTTCCCCTTCAAAAGGTATACTATAATTCCTATTTTTTTCTTCTAATGCCTTTAAAATCTTTTCTCTTAAAATATCTAATTTTCTGTTTGCAACAACATAAACCTCCCAAGGCTGCATATTTGAACCAGATGGTGCACTTTGTGCAGCCTCCAATAACTCTTGAATTAACTCGCTAGTTAATGGTTCTTTTCTAAAGGCTCTACAAACACGTCTTTTTAACAGAAGTTCTTTTGTATCCACTTTGTTACCTCCTAATATATAAAGCCTTTGCTATTTTTTAAAAATATTTACAACTACAACAATAGATTATCAGCAGTTAACTTTCATGTACCTATAAATAATTTGATAACATTTAGATTGCGTATTATAAAGTACTTAGAATTATTATACTTATTTTTAACTAGATATCAAGTAATTAATACTACCATTTCATCCCATGAAATTCATGTTTTTTATGGATCCTTATAAACACCCATTAAAATTTTCGCCTCAATAGAAACCCTTTAAAGCTGCCACGAAACAGATTTTGTGGGACATCCTAATGTTTTACCTTTCACAACTTTTACATAATATGTCACCACTTTTTTTACTTACTTTTTCTTAAGGAAATTATACCTCATTTATCAATCTTCAGACTTCGCAAGTTAAAAAACCCTCATATTTTATTAAATCAATAACCTTTCTCATTTAATCTTCTGTAATTATCACAACCTTATTGTAGTTTCATATCACAAGCTTTACCATAAAGCTCCTTGGCTTTAGAATAATCTTGTTTTACACCAAATCCTCCTTCATACATAGTCCCAAGAAGGACGCACCCTTCTGCACTTCCCCCATCGCATGCTTTTTAACAATCCTCTGACTTCGCAAGTCAGATTTTCCGCATATTTAAGCCATTTCCAGACATATCCCCCATCCTCTGACTTCGCAAGTCGAGATATTAAGTCGGGATGTTGCTATATCTCCTCTAAATTATAATGATATAATTATCTCTTATCTATCTCTATCAGCAGATTTCAAATCCAGGAACTATTTAGAATAACAAAAAGTATATTTAGGAAATAATAACTA
>JAXHVM010000177.1 GCA_034189185.1 Deferribacterota bacterium | reverse complement strand
TAATATATACAAAAATATTTAGGATAATTGGGAATTAAATTATAAACTATCAGAAAATTATATAAATAAGGAGAAATAATAATGGAGCTATTAGAAGAAAGAGAAAAAATAGTTGAATACGGAAAAAAATTAATAACAGCAAGATTAACAAAAGCTACTGGTGGCAATTTATCTATATTTAATAAAAGTAAAGAACTTATTGCAATCAGCCCATCAGGCATGGACTACTTTGAGACAACCAAAGAAGATATTGTTATTATAGATTTAGATAATAATATTAAAGAGGGCTCTAGAAAACCTTCAAGCGAATCAAAGATGCACTTAGAGATATATAAAAATAGGGAGGATGCAACTGCAGTTGTTCACACCCACTCAACATTTGCTACAACAATTGCAACACTAAACTGGGAAATACCTCCATTACACTATTTAGTGGCATTTGCAGGCACTAAGGTACCATGCGCTAAGTACGCAACCTATGGCACTGCAGAATTAGCAAAAAATGTAGTAGATGCCCTAAATAAATCCTTTAAAGCATGCCTACTATCTAATCACGGCCTTATATCCACTGGCAATTCTATAGAAGAAGCATTTACTATAGCAGAAATCACAGAGTTTATGGCAGAATTATTTTACAGAACCAAATGCATTGGAAAACCAGTCCTTTTAAAGAAAAATGAGATAGAAAAAAATATTGAAAAATTCAGAAATTATGGCCAATAAAACTGTTTTTATTGAAATAGATCAATCAATAAGTCTGGGTAATCTGTTATAATACCATCAACTCCAGAATCAATGAGCTTTTCCATCATCTTTCTATCATTTACACACCAGGTATGTATAAATAAATTGTTATTGTGAGCCTTCTCTATAAGCTCTTTATCTGCCAACTTTTTTTCAACAGCCAAACCATCAATATAACTATTATATGCCCCAAAGGGACCAATCTTTTCAATAACATCAGAATTCTCATCAGAAATTAACTGAACTGTTTTAGCTGAATTCTCTAAATCTTTAATTTTCTTCAAAGTTTCACTATTAAAAGACTGTATTATTGTTCTATCTAAAATATTATAATAATAAAGGGTCTTTAATAAATTCTCCTCTATATTCTCATATAATTCAGGGGATTTTATTTCTATATAGTATTTATGTTTTTTATTACTATAGTCCTCTATAGTTTTAATAGCTTCTTCTAAAGTAGGAACTTTCAAGCCTACATAATCATTATCTGCATATTTAGGATAGGATTTATTAAACCACGAACCAGCATCTAACTCTTGAATTTCAGCTAGTGTAAAATCATTCACATTATAAGAATCCCTATTAGGATAAACCTCTTGGGCATTTGTTGTCCTTTCTAATGATTCATCATGCATGCATATTAATACACCATCTTTTGTTTGCTGTAAATCAATCTCAATATAATCTGCCCCCATATCTATAGCTTTTTTATATGCTGCTATTGTATGTTCTGGCGCATAGCCACTAGAACCCCTGTGGGCTATTACAACAAAATTAACTATATTCACATTATCCCCTATATCCCTAAATAATTGATTTAGAAAATCAGCTCCCTTAGCCTCACTTAAAAGCAAGAAAAAGGATAGCAAAACTATAATTAATCTATGATAAAATTTAAACATAATATAACCTTATTGCCCTATCTATAGTAATATTATTTAATTAATTTTCAATACCTTAGATCCCCTAATTATACCTTTTCTTAGCTCTTTTAAGGCTTTTACCAAATCTTTAAAATCATATATTTCAACTGTTGGATTTATTGGAATCAAAGCTGCAATTCTTAAAAATTCCTCAATATCACTCTTTGTTACATTGGCCACACTCTTAATCTCCTTTTCTTGCCAGAGGTGCAGATTATAATCTAGATTCTTCAACAATTCTTTATCACTATCCTCTTTCCTTATGGCATTTATTACTAACCTACCAGACTTCTCTAATATACCTAAAGCATGAATAATAGGTCTCCAAACAGGTGTAGTATCAATTACTGCATTTACCTTGTTGTTAAAAGGCTCGTTGTAATCAAATGCTCCATCAGCACCTAATTGCATTGCATGTTCCCTCTGCTTTTTATTTCTTGCAAAAACAAATACCTCTAAATTAGGATATAAAAACTTAGCAGTTTGCAAGACTAAATGCCCTGAAGCCCCAAAACCTGTTAAAGCTAATTTTTGACCATCTCTTATATTTGTTAATCTTAGTGAGCGAAAACCTACACCACCTGCACACAATAGTGGTGCTGCCAAATAGCTATCAAAACCCTCGGGCATTAAAAGTGCATAATCTTTATGAACCTTTGTATATTCTGCATAACCTCCATCAACATCCTTACCAGTTGAAACAAAATTATCGCATAGATTCTCTAATTTATTTTTACAAAAATAACATACCCCACAAGCCTTATTTATCCAACCAACCCCTACTCTATCGCCAATATTAAACCTATCTACTGATTTTCCTTTTTCTGCTACCCTTCCTACAATTTGATGCCCTAAAACGATGGGTAGTTTTGTTGGGATTAATCTTCCCTCGATCTCATCTAAATCGGTATGACAAATCCCACATGCCTCAACTTTTATAAGTATTTCCTCATCCCCACATTCAGGCTTTTCTAATTCATGTATATATAAGTGCTCTGACAGTTTTTCTATATTACTGACAACACCATCTAATATATAAGCTTTCATCTCTCACCCATTAAAATATTATAAAATTATTAAATAAAATTTTATCTTAATCTATAATATATAATATTATTAAGAAAAGAAAACCCTTACTCGGAGGTATAGCTAATATTGCATTATCACTGTATCCAACTATCTATTCTTCATAACGCCAACATATTTTCCACATTGATCAATCGATCAATAGTTGGATTAGTATCTGTGGCTCAGGACACTGATGATATTGCAAAATTAAGGGAGCTTGAATTAAAGCTCCCTTAATTTTACCTTTGATCTCTTTTTTGAGTTGATCTTGCCTGTTTAATAATTGAAACGTTAGATGCTTGCGGTCCTTTTGGTCCATCTATAATATCAAAAGTGACCTCATCCCCTTCCTTTAATGTTTTGAATCCTTGTGCAGAAATAGCAGAATAGTGCACAAACACATCCTTACCATCAGAGCTAGTAATAAAACCATAACCCTTTGAATCATTAAACCACTTCACAGTACCTTTGTAACTCATAAAACACCTCAAATGTTGTAAAATTGGGCTTTCGCTTAAATTTCTTAATATCAAGCTTTAAGTAGCTTGTCAATAAATATATTTATATATTATAAAAAAATCTTTCTACATATTTACAATAAAGTTTAATATGCGAATTTTGGAGATATTGTAAAATTGGAAGATAGAGGGAAAATTGATTGAAAAAGCGCATTTACGCTGAAAATCTGGCTTGCGAAGTTGAGAAAAAGTTTATAATCCCAAAAACTTGCCACCCTGGTATACAATAAAGGCAACTATCCAGGCAACTGCTGTAGTGTAAAAAGCGGTAAATATTGGCCAGCGCCATGAATTTGTCTCTCTTTTAATTACTGCTATGGTAGCTATG
>JAXHVM010000176.1 GCA_034189185.1 Deferribacterota bacterium | reverse complement strand
GGTAGAATATTCAAAATATGTGTTGAAAAATATATATGTATATATAATATTTGTATATTAGGAGGTGAGATATGAAGAAGTTAATAATTTTATGTCTAATAATGGCATTTGGGTTTTTTACCAATGTATTTGCAACAGACGGTTCCCTGTTTGCTGCTAGCCAAACATCAAAGGATGAGTCGTCTGTTTTTACAGTAACACATAAGGATGTTACATCGGCATTGAAGCAAGTTTTATCGGATGTTGAACAAAGTGGATATTCTACTGAAAAAGTAGCGTATGCATTAGATGCTGTTAAATTTACTATGCAAATTGACCTAAGTTCTATAACAAGTTTAATTCAGCCAATAATTGGTTTATTAGAAGGTTTTATAAGCGATCCTGTTGGCACAATTAATAGCCTTATTCCTATGCTTCAAGGTATTGTCCAGTCGCTATTAAGTGGCCAAATTCCAATGTCACAAGGTGATGTAATTATGCTAAAAGAATTGAATTTTGCTCTTAATGATGCAATCCAAAGTGGTTATAACAGGGAAAAGGTCACTTACGCAATAAATGTATTTGAAAAAGTACTTACCCAGAGCAATCTTTCTCTAGATACGCTAGCGCAACTGATAACCCCAATAATTGATGAACTTAGAACTTTAGTTACAACTTTACCTGCAATTATTCCTAATATTGTTAATATGTTATCTAGTGTAGTAAGCAATATGGCTAGTATTGCAGGGGAATTCAGAGGTATTGGTGGGTAGTTTGTCTGGCACTTCAACTTCAGCAGAGTAAGATAATTAATAGAAGGCCGAGCACATAAGCTTTTATGTGCTCGGTTTTTTTAGTAAAAAATTTATTAGTCTTTTTGTATACCCAATTCCCAAATTTTTATCTCATCTACCTCTACTGTACCATTATTTAGAAAAAATAATGCATTGCTACATTTATTTTCTGGATAATATACTTTTGTTACTGCTGCCTCACCATTGTTTAAAAAAACTTCTGCAACTGAATTATCTAAATAGATAGTTAGTGTTAATTTTTCTGTGTTAGTTGGTTGCTCAATAGGCACTTCAATATCGCCAACTCTCAATATACTGTTTTCAATTGTAATATTAAGGCCTTTATCTTTTTCATTATCTCTAAAGACAATAAATCCAAAGTTATTTGATTTAATATTTTCAAAAGTAGCTTTAATCTCAAGTTTTTTTTCAGCAGTATTCTCTAGTATATAATTTTTAGCTTCTGCATTAAATCTATAAGTTTTTAATAGTTTCTTACGCAAGTATTCTGCTTCTTTAACAGGGTAGGTTATTATATGTCCTTTATCATTAGTTGAAATTTTTCGTGGTATAATCATAGCACCGTTCCACCCCATATTCTCTTTAAAACCTTTTATCCAAGCAAATAATATGATTCTATCTCTAGTTTTCAGTATATTTGTAGCATAAAAATCCTCACCATAGTCAATTAAACCTTTATCCTCAGGAATGAATTTATAGTTTTTAACATCAAAGTCACCAGAATAATAATCAACAGGTCTATGGGCTGAATATATTAAGAACCATCTATTATCTAAGTTAAAAAAATTTGGGCATTCAAAGAAGAATGTTTTTGATCTTGGTTCTTCATATAGGATACCCCTATATTCCCAATTTAAAAGACTATTATCTTTTGCTTCATATATGGGGATTGTTGCCCTATCATCAATATCTCCACCTAATATCATAAAAGTTCGTCCAGATTCTTTAAAGATAAAGGGATCTCTCCAGTTTGGTTCAAAATCTGAACCACCATGGTTTTCTAAGCTTAGTATGGGATTTGATGGGTGTTTTTTCCATAGTATAAGATCATTATCCTCAGGTATTGCAGCCCACTGTTCATGAGCAATTAAGGGCCACAAGTATGGGGATTCATCTTGTGGTTCAGGGTAGGTAACCTTTGTGTAGAATATCATAGGAAGGCCATTTGAACCTATCACAGAACATCCTGAAAAGCAGTGAAGTTCTCCCTTATCAAAAGATGGCCAAAGGGCAATAGGTAAATGCTGCCAGTGAATAAGGTCAAGGCTTTTAGCATGTCCCCAATGCATATGATCCCAGTAATCATTGTATGGATTGTGTTGATAAAAGATATGGTAATAACCATTAAAGAAAATTGGCCCATTAATATCATTCATCCAATTTGCAGGTGCTGCAAAATGATATGACGGCCTAAAAACATCTTTTTCTGCTTTCTTTGTAGCATTATCTAGGGCTTTTTCTGCTTGAGTTATTGCTTTTTCTCTAATATCTGATTTATTAACAGTATTTACATAGCCAATACCGTTATTTAATGAAAAAGAAGAATTGTAAAAAAATAGTATAAAAATTGAAATAGAGTAAAATAAAAGTTTTTTCATTTATGTTTCTCCTTTAATTAATAGTGGTAATCATAAATATAAAATAATATTATTTAATTTTAAATAATTGATTTAAATATTTTTATTATAGTTTAGCCAGATTGAAATATATCTTTAATCCCATAACTAATTAGATTGTTTAATATATAGTTTATTTCTAGCAATTAAGTGAGGTTTGTTCTGATTTATTAGTTAATCTCTTACATATATTAACTAATTCTTGTTTTTCTTTTGGTAGTTTTTTAGTAAACAAGCTCACACTAAATAAAAACAGGCCAGATGTTATTATGCCTGCAAAAAATGGATGGATATGTGTTATATCTCTAAAACCCAGTATTTCCCAGCTTGTATTAATAATAGCACCTCCAATCATTGAAGAAATAGCGCCTGCCGGTGTTGCGCCTTTCCAGTATACAGAGGCAAGATTAACGAATAGAAAAGAAGAGGCCAAGACACCAAATGCTGAGATTACTACGGTAAATACACTCAAATTAGGAATTAAAGCTACAACTAATGCAATAAATCCTAAAACAAAAGTAGCCATGCGATTAAGAAAAAGGCGCTTTTTTTCAGTTGTGTTAGGCTTAAAATATTGAATATATATATCATTAACAAGAATGGTTGCACTAGTCAATGTTAACACATCTGCAGTACTCATAATTGCACAATATA
This sequence comes from Deferribacterota bacterium, assembly GCA_034189185.1. Taxonomy (NCBI): domain Bacteria; kingdom Pseudomonadati; phylum Deferribacterota; species Deferribacterota bacterium. The sequence goes on along the minus strand of JAXHVM010000176.1, from coordinate 574 downwards.
CACTTGACATCATAAGGCCAGCTATCCATGGATTTGTGAATGTATAAAAAAATGTTGGAGCAACCAACTCAGGATCAGAAATATCAGGGAGAAGTAATATCCCAAATAAGCCAATAAATACACAGGAATATGCAAGTATTGAAGACCATATAGGATTTATTAGTGCTGCATTTTCGATTACTCTGGTATTTTTTGCTGACATAGAAAAAGAATTAATATGGGGAAGGCCCATATAACCTATCATGTAAATTAATAAAGCCCCTATTATTTCACCATATTGTCCTTTAAATTGTAAATCTTTCCCCCATATGGAAAAAAATGTAGGATCAATCTGCACCAACTTATCTGTTAATTGGTGGAATCCACCAATTATTTTAAATCCAACAACTATCGCAATGATAGCACCAAAAAACATTATAATTGCTTGAACTGCATCTGTATACATACAAGCTTCTAGTCCGCCAGCCATTACATATATTAGAACAACTAAACCTCCAACTATAACACCGTAATAATAGGGTATACCAAAGAGAACTTGAGTAATTTTTCCAGCAGCTATTATTTGGGCAAGTAG
>JAXHVM010000175.1 GCA_034189185.1 Deferribacterota bacterium | reverse complement strand
TTGGTGCCACCCCTATACTATCAGGTGTCTCTGCAAATGCAGCAAAAAACCTTGTAAGGATTGGGGTTAAATTTGATTTTGTTACAAAGGGAAGCCTATCTGAGGCTATAAACTATGTGAAGCAGTTAACTTAAGTTTTCTGTTATATCAAATTTTTATAAAATATGTTATAAATATGATATAAATAAAATAATATATTCAAAGATATATAATACTATGACATTTTTTTAGTATTCTCTATCTAAAAGCATTTTTCTTATACCAACTATAGCTTTGGTAGGGTTTAACTCCTTTGGACAGGCTTCTACACAATTATAAATAGTGTGACATCTCCATACTCCATGTTTATCATTTAATATTGACAGTCTTTCATTTGTGCCTTCATCTCTAGAATCAGCTAAATATCTATAAGCTCTTAAACAAGCAGCTGGTCCTAAATAGTTTTTATCGGCCCAATAGGATGGGCAGGCTGAGGAGCAACAGCCACAAAGTATACACTCATACAAACCATCCAATTTTTTTCTATCTTCTGGTGATTGGTAGATTTCTTTATCAGGCATAGGTGATTTTCTTATAAGATAGGGTTTTACTACATAAAATTTCTCCATAAAATCATCTATATTAACAACTAGATCGCGCATAACGGGAAAGCCTGGTAGTGGCTGTATTGTGATATGTTCACTTTGTAGTTCTTCAATTTTTGTTATACATGATAGCATGTTTACACCGTTTATATTAACACCATCTGAACCGCAGACTCCTTCCCTACAAGATCTTCTATATGATAGTGTTGGATCTTGTTCCCATTTTATTTGATTTAATCCCTCTAATACAAGCATACCACTTTTACGAATTTCAACCTTATATGTTTGGAAATAAGGCTCTTTGTCTTTGTCAGGGTCATATCTAAAGATTTCAAAGGTAACATATTCGCTCATCTATTCCTCCTTATAAAACTAATATACTCTTTCCTTTGGTGGGAAGGGATCGACTGTAAGAGGTTTAAGTCTTACGGGTCTAAAATCAATTTTAAAAGTTTTTAAGTCGTTTTCCAGTAAAACTTCAGTATGTTTTAAATAATTTTTGTCATCTCTCTTAGGATAGTCATCTCTGTAGTGAGCGCCCCTTGATTCTTTTCTATTAAGGGCTGCATGTGCTGTAGCCTTAGATATTAATATCATATTATTCAACTCTAATGCCTCAATTAATTCTAGGTTATATACTGTAGATTTGTCACTAACCCTAAAATTTTGCATTTTTTCATCCAATTTATCTAAAGCCTTTAAAGCCTCTTTTAGTGTTTTTTCTGATCTAAAGACACTAACATTATCCTGCATTATATTTGTTAATTCTTCATAAATTTGGCCAAAGGTGTATTCTCCGCTGGCATTTGCAAAATTATACAATAGTTTTTCTCCAAAGGAATAACTGTTTTTATCTATATCAAGATAATTATTATTTTGTGCCCATCTTACGGCTTCTTCCCCAGCAATTCTACCAAAAACAACAAAATCTAAAAGTGAGTTAGTTCCAAGCCTATTTGCCCCATGTACACAACCTGCTATTTCACCTGCGGCAAAAAAACCAGGGGCTAAAACTTCTTTACCATCTTTCACTCCTGCGATTACACGAGCAAAAGGATCAGTAGGTATACCGCCATTTTGGTAGTGGCATGTTGGTGCAACGGGTATTGGTTCTTTTGTGCAATCAACATTTGCAAAAATAAGTGCAATTTCGTGTATTCCAGGTAATTTTTCTAAAATTACATCAGCGCCTACATGATCAACCTTTAATAGTACATAATCCTTATTTGGACCACAACCTCTACCTTCTTTTATTTCAGTATAGATACATCTTGAACATATATCCCTTGGAGCAAGGTCTTTTATAGTAGGGGCATATCGCTCCATAAATCTTTCACCTTCTGAGTTTAATAGATAGCCCCCTTCACCTCTAACTGCTTCAGATATTAAATTACCTGCGCCATATACACCAGTGGGATGAAATTGCGGAAATTCTGCATCATCCCAGGGGAAGCCTGCTCTTAAAGCCAAAGCTAAGCCATCACCTGTATTTATATGAGCATTAGATGTAGTTTTATATATACGTCCCATACCTCCTGTAGCAAAAACTATTGCTTTTGCATGGAATAGATGTAGTCCACTGTTTTGTATATCATAGCAAAGTAGACCGTTTACAACACCATTATTAGTAAGCAGTTGTAAAGCATAAAATTCATTATAGAAATGGGTCCCTTGCTCTATCGATTTCTCATAAAGTGTTTGCAAAACTGCATGTCCTGTTCTGTCTGCGGCATAACAAGCTCTTTTTACAGGCCTTTTACCAAACTCTGCTGTATGACCACCAAAAGGTCTTTGCGCAATTTTTCCATCGGCTGTCCTGCTAAAGGGAACGCCTAAATGTTCTAGCTCTATTATTCTTTCAGGTGCTTGCTTACACATTATCTCTGCAAGATCTTGATCACCTAAATAATCTCCACCTTTTACTGTATCATACATATGCCAAATCCAGTGGTCTTCTTCTAGATTCCCAAGGGCAGCACAAATGCCTCCTTGTGCAGATATAGTATGACTTCTTGTTGGGTATACTTCTGATATAACAGCTGTTTTAACATGTTTTGATGCAACTTGAGCTGCATTTAAACCAGCTCCTCCAGCGCCAAGAATCACAATATCATATTTGTGATACTCAATATTATTTGGCATAATTAAACTCCCTCAACAAAATTTTCTATATTAGCTATCAATGCTATACCTAGGATAAATAATGTAACACCAATTGTCCAATAGATTAACAATAAAACTGATCTCCACGTAGTATTTGATATATAGTCGTCAGTAATCATTTTAAAACCATTAAAGGCATGAAACAACCCAAAGCCCAAAAGTATTGCAAGAGGAGCCCTCATGAGCGCCCATTCCATATTTTTTATAAATGGAATAGAATACATAAACTTCTCATAGTCTCTATGAAATATGTGAAGAGCTATAACAAACAACAGAGTAAAACCTGTAATTCTCTGCAATAACCAGGAAGATACTCCATTGTCACTGGATCCTTTAAATTGAAATTTCTTCATATAAACCTCCTATATGAAAATAGGTATTGCTCCAATAATTAATATTACGATAAACATAAAGATAACAGTAGTGTTTTGTTTATAAAAGTGCTCTATTTCAGCACCATTAAAAAAATCTACTAAAATAATTCTAAGCCCATTTAAGCCGTGGAACAGAAATATTGCAAAAATAAAGAATCTTAAAGGTGGTGTTTCTACTAGTTCATGGAAAAATGGTAAAACTTTAGTTGAGCCTAATATGTGCAATATAATATATAAACCCAAGATGATTCCAGTTATTCTATGTAATATAAATGCCACATATCCAGGGTGAAACTTGTAAGAGTGTTTTTTTTGATATATAGTTATATCTTTCCTAGCCACAAATCACCTCACAATTAATAATTTCAATAATCATATTATAATAATAGAATACTGTCAATTATTATTTTATTAATTAAGCAATTATATTTTAGTATTTAAATATTTCTAATTATGATAGAATTATTATAAGACTTTATAGTTATTAGCTTTAAAATTGCTTTATAATGCAGTTAAAACATTTTATAAAT
>JAXHVM010000174.1 GCA_034189185.1 Deferribacterota bacterium | reverse complement strand
TATTAACTTTTAGGTAAAAATCAAGCTAAATTTTTAAACACAAAGTCTTTTATCTAAATATTAACACAAATAAAATAGCTAGAAACATAATAACTGTACATCCCTTTAAAACTTATAATTTCAATGTATATATAAAATTACCAGTTTTGTTTAATCGAAAAAAGTAGTAATATTTATTTTTAAATATATCAATTGGTAATAGGTTGAATTACTTATTTTTATTCTTTATAGCTGTTATAACTAGCGCTGTTAATATTCTTGCAGGTGGAGGCTCTTTTATTACCATTCCTTTTTTAATCTTTATGGGTCTTCCCCCTACTGTGGCTAATGCTACAAATAGAGTAGGCATATTAGCTCAAACATTTGTGGCCTTTCTCTATTTTAATAAAAGAAAACTCATTAACATAAAAAAAGACGGTACAGAATTTGCCATTCCAGCTCTTATTGGAGCTATTTTAGGTAGCATTTTTGCAAGCCTTATAAGTGATGCAAATTTTAAAAAATACTTAATTTTCTTTATGCTTTTTTTTGTTTTCCTCTCCTTGATTAATATGAAAAATAATATAAATCTAAACATAACTAACTTTAGAAAATTTACGAAAATAAAATATTTTATATTTTTCCTTATTGGAATATATGGTGGCTTTATTCAAGCTGGTGTCGGGTTCTTTATTATTGGAGCTTTAAGTTTGTTCAATTATAACCTATCACAAATTAATATTATAAAAAGCTTTATAATTCTCTTATTTACAGTAATTTCACTACTTATATTTACTTTTTCAGTAAAAATTGATCTCTTATCTGGTGGTGTTTTAGCATGTGGAAATATTTTTGGTGCATATCTAGGCTCCTACATAAATGTCTCAGTAAACCTAAAAATATTAAAAGGCATTGTGCTTATAGCAATATTAATCTTTTCTATTCTACTGCTTATATTTTAAATAGTTGAACAAAAAGAGCAAAAAATACTTTAATAATGTATTAATTATTTTTATAATTATTAATTAATGGTTCATAGGCTTATTTACATAGCATTAGCTGGCGCTTTGGGCTCACTTTGTAGATATGGTTTTACGAATATTGTTCACAAATTTTTTAGTTTTACCTATCCATGGGGAACATTATTCGTCAATCTATCTGGTTGCTTCCTAGCAGGAACTATTTTTACACTTTTTGACGAGTATTTGCAAGTTCCTGCACAGCTTAGAGTAGCTATATTTATTGGTTTTTTAGGTGCTTTCACAACTTTTTCTACATTTATATTAGAAACAGGACAACTTTTAAGATCCTCTGAATATTTATTAGCACTCATAAATATATTTTTGCATAATATATTAGGTTTAGTTTTTTTTATTATTGGAATTATATTAATAAAAATCTTTTTTTGAGGAATACATATGAAAAATGAGAGTGAGGCAAAATTACTTAGAATCTTTGTCGGAGAAAATGATAAATCAGGGACAAAATCACTTTATGAGGTGATAATTGAAGAAGCAAGAAAATTTGGTATGGCTGGAGGAACGGTAATTAGAGGTTGTTTAGGTTTTGGTGCAAATAGTATTGTCCATACATCTAAAATACTAAGGCTTTCTCAAGATTTGCCCGTTATAATAGAGATTGTAGATGTTGAAGAAAAAATAAATGAATTCTTGCCGATAATTGATAAGTTAGTAAAGGAAGGTTTAGTAACCACCCATAAAGCACATGTAATATTTTATCGAGGAAATTCAAAGTAAACTTATATTTTGTGCTTTGCATAAGGCAAATAAATAAATAATTAATAAAATGAAAGTATATCTATTAGAAGTAATCTTGTTTACCAAAGCATAAATTATATATAACTCCCTTTTAGGCATTCATTAATCAATATAATATTGATTTAAATTAAAAATTTGTCTAATATTAATTATTAATAATAAAAAAAGGGGATTTAATATGATTAAGAAAAGTGTTTACCTTTTTATGTTTGTTTTGTTTTTTATACTAAATCTTAACGCACAAAATATCACACACAAAGATGGTTATTTCACTGGTCAATTAAATGATAAAATATACTACCAATATTGGCAGGTAGAAAATCCAAAAGCAATACTTGTTATAGCCCACGGATTTGGAGAACACTCTGGTAGGTATATAGAAATGGCTGATCATTACACAAAACTTGGACTATCAGTATATGCATTAGATCATAGAGGACATGGCAGGTCAGAAGGAGACAGGTGGAATGTAGAAGACTTTGACTTCTTTTTAGATGATCTACACTATTATATAGGAAATGTAGTTAGAAAATTAGAGAATAATAATAGAAAATTATTTTTATTAGGGCACTCAATGGGAGGAGAAATAGCTGCAAAACATGCTCTAGTTTATCCAGAAGATTTTGATTATTTAATTTTATCAAGCCCATCAGTGGGAGCATATCTTGCAGGAATAGCAGTTCCTCAATTTGTTAACACATTAACTGGTGCTTTGGGGCCAATCGTATCAAATGTTGATTTTATAGGAAGCTTCCCTATGCCAGGCACTCAGATTCCACCTGAATATTTGTCCCATGACCCATCAGTAGTTGAAGCCTATGTTAATGATCCATTAGTATGTCATGAAGCTATAAAAATGCGTATGTCCGTTGAGCTTTCACAGAACATGAGCTATATACAAAGAAATGCAGATGAAACGAATTCACCCATACTTGTAATGTATGGAACAGAAGATATGGTAGTGCCACCAAATGATATAATCAGCTATTATGATAAGCTAGAAGTTGAAGACAAAACATTAAAAGGTTTTGAAGGTTTCTATCACGAAATATTTAATGAGATTGGAAAAGAAGAAGTATATAAAACCGCTGATAAATGGATTTTAGATAGAATTAATTAAAAACAATAACAAAATTATAGCTTGACCTTATAAATTAATAAGGTTATTTACTGCTAATAACTTAATTATGATTAAAGATAAAGATTTAATAATTTTTAAGCCCATTGGTTATGTAAAACATAACCACAAAGATGTACCAAGACATTATAATCTATCCGATTTGGTTGGTGATATTATAATAAATAAAGCATATTTAGAAGGCCTACTGGATATAAAGAAAAATAGTTTAATAGTCGTTTTGTTTTATTTTCATAAATCTAAAAAATTTACAAAGGATTTATTAAGAAGGGTCCCACCACATGGTGATAAAGAATTGGGGGTATTTAGCATCTGTTCCCCAAATAGACCTAATCCTATTGGTTTATCTATTCTTAGGGTAATAGATATCGTTGAAAACAAAATCCACGTTAAACATATTGATATGCTTAATGAAACACCAATTCTAGATATAAAACCCTATGTTAAACCAGTTTTTGAAAACTAATTATTAATTAACCCGTATAATCCACATTACCCGTATAATCCACATTACTAGGAACATATGTTGCCTTAGTATAAGGCTTATACGTTTCTATGCTCCTTCTCTCAGCTTGGTTGTAGTATCTGTTAATATCCCTAAGGGTTTCTTGAGTGTCTTTCAAATATTCTAATTCTGCTCTATCCATTTTTCTATCAGCTTTATTTGCTACCCTTTGATCATGGGCTAGCCTCACCTTGTTTATAACTCCAGGGGTTGCCTTTAATTCTTCTCTTTGGATTTGCCTTGTAAGGGAGTTTTCTATTTTTTGTAGGTCTTTGTATGTCTTACTAATCTGCCTATCATATCTT
>JAXHVM010000173.1 GCA_034189185.1 Deferribacterota bacterium | reverse complement strand
TCTTTGATATGCGAAAATTAAGCCTAAAGGATGGACGCCTCTTTACTAAAAAAGAAGCTGAGGTTGGTAGTAGGAAATGCATCCTAGGCAATTCAGTGTATGAAGCACTATTTGGGAATGAAAGGGCTTATGGGAAGAATATATTGATTTCAAATGTATATTTTGAAGTAATAGGCGTATTAAATGAAAAAGGTAAGGATCTTGCGGATGTAGATTTAGATAATGCAATATATATCCCAATAAATACTTTTAAAAGCAGATTAGCTGATATAGAGAGTATATCTGCAATCCTTGTAGAAGCAAATAATCCTGATGATATAAATGGGATTAAGAAGTCAATGGTTACTTTACTTAAACAAAATCACAAAAAAGCTGTTTTAAAGGAAGAGGCTTTTAATATATTTTCATTGAGGGAGGTAGCTAGAGCTAAAACAGAGAGTATTAATCTAGTTTCACTTTTAAGTAAAATGGCATCGGTTATAACCTTTTCAATTGGGGGGCTTGGTATATTTGCAATAATGCTACTATCTGCTTATGAAAGGCAGAGAGAGATTGGTATTAGAATGGCAGTTGGTGCAACAAAGAGGGATATTTTAATACAGTTTCTAGGGGAAGCAATTTTTATTGCTTTTTTTGGTACCCTTTTGGGTCTTATATTAGGTATAATTGTATATGTAGTATTTATACTACTATCTAGCTTGCCCTTTACATTTGACTTTTTATCTATCATATATACAACTTTTATTAGCTTTATATTGGGAGTAGTTGCTGGTATTTATCCAGCTATTGTTGCCGCTTCAAGCCTTCCACTGAAATCATTAAGGTAATTTAAGTTAAATACTTTGTAAAGCCACATAACTAGGGACCTACACATTTGCTAAGCTATAATTAACTATAGCTTTAATTCTTATACATTGCCAACAAGTTAGGGTTAGCAATTTTATGTAATATTATTAAAAGAAAAACCAGCAATATATCAATTTAAACCTAGTGTACCTCCAGGGTTCATAATATTGTTAGGGTCAAAGTGTTTTTTAAGGGTAGTAAGTATCTCTAACTGTTCTTTCCCAAAATACTTTTCTACCCATGGAGCAAACATTTTTCCAATACCATGGTGGTGACTTATAGATCCCCCGCTTTCTACTATGGTATCAACAATGCCCTTATGGAAAGCTTTGAAATTGTTAACATCTTCTAGTTTTGTCATAAATATAAAATATAGATTAGTTCCCTCAGGATAAAAATGAGATGCATGGGTTGTACATATTGTATGTGGCTTAGATTTAATAAATGACCTAACTGACTTATATACCTTGTGTAGATTATCCCACGTAACAGAGGTTTCTAATGTATCCACCACAATTCCATGATCAACTAGAGGTTCCCTCATATATGGATCTGAATATCTTCCACTTTCCCACTTCTTGACAGGAAAGCCCGTTATATACATTCCATTAAATCTTTTACATATTATTTTTGTATTTTTCTTAATATTTTTAGCAAACCTTTTTTCACCTTCTGCTCTTCCTATGTATAGACATCTCTCTCCGGGCATATAACCTTTTTTCTTTATATATCTATCAATAATTGTCCCTTCTAAACCATACTGCTTAAAAGCTAGATCAGTCTCTTCAGGATCGGATATTCTAAACACTGAGGGAAAACCAAATTGACCCTGTGATATCTCCCTTGCAGCTTCAATTGATAATTCCCAACTGGGGAATATAAAAGCAAAATTCTGATAGTTCTCAGGCATATATCTAAAAATTTTCAACGTTGCACTCACTAATATCCCAAAAGCACCTTCACTCCCCTTCATAATATCATTTATCTTCGGTCCTGTTGCTGAGGCAGGATATTCCTCAGTTTTAAAAGTGCCAACGGGGGTAATATATTCCTGACTTATTACAATATCATATATATCACCATAGTATGATGACTGTTGCCCTGCCCCTAGTGTTACTATCCACCCACCCACTGTAGAGTATTCAAATGATTGGGGAAAATGGCCACATGTATATTTTTTAGATGTTCTAAATATAATATTAGCATTATTTAATTGATATTCATAATCAGGTCCCATTATGCCTGCCTGTACTCTACATGTTTGATTTTTTTCATTCAGCTCTATAATTTTGTTCATATGGGTATTCATAACCAGCGTCACCCCACCTTTAACTGGAGTAACACCAAGTGTTACAGATGAACCACCGCCATAAACATAAATTGGTATTTTATACTCATTACAGTAATATACAATTTTCTGGATATCTTCCTTGCTTCTTGGGTGAATAATAATATCTGAAACCGCTTCTATTATACCTTTTCGTAAATTTAACTGTTCAATAAGGGTCTTTCCTGTAGAATATTTTACCCTTGAGTAATCGTCGAGATTGATATTTTCACTGCCTACTATATTCCTAAAAGCATTAATATGTTCTTCAGCTAGCCTTACTGGTTTTTTAGCTACAACATTCATATTTCCACTATTTTTCACAACACTAATTTCTTTATCATTTATTCCCAGTGTTTTTTTAATATGTTTTAAAAGCCCAGGTTTTGGATTCTTAAATGTTTCAGGATCCCCCCATTTGAATATAGAGCGGTAGGTATTTTTTTCAGGTTTTATATTTTTCCACGTATTTTTTTTATTTAACATATCTTTTATTCCTATTTTTAAATTTTTTCAGGATATCCTACAATATCCCTTATATCCTTGTAAAGAGGTTTAAGACTCTTATACATTTTCCTATAGACTCTTTTATAAAGTTCATTATATAAAAATGTATTTTCCTCATTGGGGTAGAAGGTTTTTCCCACTTTAACCATATTTTTAATTGCACTATTAAAATCTTTATAAACTTTAAGCCCCACTGCTGAGACAATTGCTGCACCTAGAGCTGATGTTTCATGGGTAACCCCACGATATAGAGGGAGGTTAAATATATCTGCAGAGATTTGACATATTTCATCGCTCCTTGATGCTCCACCTGATACACCTGCTTCACTTATTTTTGTCTTAGATGCCTTTTCTATACTGTGCATGCCTTCTAAAAGAGCATAAGCAAGCCCTTCAATTACAGCTCTATAAACATGGGCTCTCTTATGGACACCTCCAAAACCTATGATAGCTCCTTTTGCCTCAGGATGTTTCAGGCCTGGCCCCCACGAGGGATGCAACATAAGACCCATTGAACCGGGTGGGACCTGTTTAAGTAATTTATTTAGTTCTATCTCGGGAATCACACCATTTTTTTCTGCCTCAATTTTCTCTTTATATCCAAATTCATTTTTAAACCATGTAATCATCCAGTACCCTCTGAAAATCTCAACTTCAGGGTTATAGTATCCTGGGATCACTGCAGGATATGGAGGCATAAACTTTATCGCCTCAAAATAATTCTTTGATGTCGTCTGCACTGTAGCCGTAGTTCCAAAGCTCAAGCTCGCTTTAGACGTATCTATTATACCCATACCAATTGTTTCACACCCTTTATCTGATCCACACGCTATAACTGGGGTTCCCTCCTTTATCCCTGTTAGCTTTGCTGCGCTAGGGATAATCTTTCCAATTATTTCACCTGGGGCAACAAGATCGGGCAACTTTTCTGTTTCAACAGGGAATAGTAAGTAGTTCAACGAACCTTTTTTACTCCATTTCATTTTCTTATAGTCAAAGGGAATGTGGCCTATTTGCGAACCAATTGAATCTAAAAATAATCCTGTTAACC
>JAXHVM010000172.1 GCA_034189185.1 Deferribacterota bacterium | reverse complement strand
GCGTATAGCAGTTGCATATTTAGTGTACTTTCTAAAAGAAAAAGGCAGAAAGACAGCAAAAGAAATATTTAAAAGATATAATTCCGAATTAGAGCTAGTAATGTGGCAATTAGAAAATAAATTTAACACTCCTCTAGTAGGGGGGTGTGGTAGATTATTTGATGCAGTTGCAGCCTTTTTAGGTATTTGTCATAAAAATAGCTATGAAGGGCAAGCTGCAATTATGCTTTCACATTTAGCTTGGGAAAAGTTGAAGAAAGGAATGGTCAAAGAATCATATGATCTACCTTTAAAAAATAGAGTATGGCAGCCAGCTGTATTATGGGAACAGTTATGTAGTGATTATTTAGGTGGGGTTGATCCTAGCATTATTGCAGCAAAATTTCATTATACAATTGGTGAGGCAGTTGTAACAGCTATTGTTAAGGCTTGCCATAAAAGCGGTCTTAAATGGGTTGCCCTTTCTGGAGGTGTTTGGCAAAATGTGTTTTTATCAAGTTATGTCTCTAAAAAACTTAGGCAAAAAGGTTTAAAAGTATTGCAACATAGATTAGTGCCTCCCAATGATGGAGGTTTATGTTTAGGACAAGCATTAATAGCTGCTGAAAGGGGGTAAAGATGTGCTTGGCAGTACCTATGAGAGTTGTTAAGGTTTATAATGAATATGAAGCTGAAGTTGAAAGCCTTGGTGTTCGTCAAAAAATCTCTACTGAGCTATTAGATAATATAAAGGAAGGAGACTATGTTTTGATACATGCAGGCTGTGCCATTGAGATTTTAGATATAGAGGCTGCTAAAGAAAGTTTAGAATTGTGGAAAGAATTGTTAGCTAATGAAGAAAATGGCGACGTGTGGCAATGAACATATTAGAGGATTTTTCTAAGGGTGAATTGAATAATCGTGCTTTTAAACATGTATTTGCAAAAGCAAAAAAATTATCTTCTCATCTAAATCGCAAAATTACCTTAATGGAGGTTTGTGGTACTCATACAGTAGAATTATCAAAAAGTGGTATTCGCAGGGCATTATCCGAATATTTAGATTTAAGAAGTGGTCCAGGATGCCCTGTCTGTGTTACAGATCAAAGAGATATAGATGCAATGATTTCAATAAGCCAAAATAGGGATGTAATTATAACCACCTTTGGGGATATGTTGCGTGTTCCAGGTACCCAGACTACTTTGGAAGTAGAAAGAAGTTGTGGCGCTAATATTGTTGTTTGTTATTCGCCAATGGATGCTTTAAAAGTTGCTATCAAAAATAAAAATTCAAAAGTTGTATTATTAGGAATAGGTTTTGAAACAACTATTCCATTAATAGCCTTAAGTATAAAGCATGCAAAAATAAAGGGGATTAATAATTTTAGTATTTATCCAGCAGTTAAACAACTACCACCTGCTTTAGAAAAATTGCTTTCCTCAAAAATATTAGCTATTGATGGATTAATCATGCCAGGACATGTAAGTACTATATTAGGAGAAAATATGTTAAAATGCTTTTTAGAAAAGTACAGTATTCCATCAGTTATAACAGGCTTTGAGCCATTAGATTTATTAAGAGGTATAGATTTACTGCTTTCACAAATTGAAAATGGTGTTAGTAAAGTGGAAAATGCATATAAACGTGCAGTCTCTGAATGTGGCAATAAAAAAGCCAAGGCTTTAATACTAGAGGTGTTTCAAAGCCAAGATGCTTATTGGAGAGGCTTAGGAAAAATAGCTCAAAGTGGACTAAAACCAAATGAAGATTATAATAGATTTGATGCAAGGTATTATTTTAAATTTCCAATATCTGAATTTAGAGAAATAGATGGTTGTCGTTGTGGTGATGTGATAATCGGCAGAGTGCTTCCAATAGAATGTGAACTCTTTGGAAATATTTGTACACCTAAACATCCAATTGGACCTTGTATGGTATCTAGTGAAGGGGCTTGTGCTGCATATTATCTTTATAGTAATTAGAATAGATGATTAATAACAAGAGAATAAAGTTAACCCATGGAGATGGTGGTAAAGACACTGATGAATTATTAGAAGAAATATTTTATAAATATTTTGATAATATCTATCTAAAACAGCGTGGTGATGGCACAAAACTTCCTCCTATAGAAGGCGAATTAGCTCTTACAACAGATTCATTTACAGTAAAGCCATACTTTTTTCCTGGGGGGGATGTAGGCAAGCTTTCTATTTGTGGGACTATCAATGATTTAGTAGTTAGTGGATCAAAACCACTATATTTGACAGCTGGATTTATAATAGAAGAAGGCTTTCTCTTTGGTGAGCTTGAAAAAATAGTATCTTCTATGGCTTTTGAGGCTAAAAAAGTTGCAGTTAATATAGTAGCAGGGGATACAAAAGTTGTTGGTAGAGATCAGGTTGATGGAATATTTATAAATACAACTGGCTTAGGTTATGTTTACAAGAATATGCAATTAGATAGTAAAAATATTATAGCCGGTGATAATATAATAGTAACTGGTTGTATAGGAAGCCACGGTGCTGCAGTCTTATCAGCACGTGAAGATATGCCTTTTAAAACGACTTTGGAAAGTGATTGTGCATCACTATTGCAACTATTAGAAATCCCTGACAAATATTTAAACAAAATTAGAATAATGCGTGATCCCACAAGAGGTGGGCTTGCAACAATATTAAAAGAATTAATAGAAAACTTAGATTTAAATATCTTATTAGATGAAAAGGAAATACCTATACGTGGTGAGGTTAAAACAATATGCAATCTTTTAGGCTTAGATCCTCTCTATTTAGCTTGTGAAGGTTGTGCTGCACTTGTTGTTGATGATAGTGTAGCTGATAAACTGTTAAGTCACTTGCATAATAATTATTTTCCTGATAGCAAAATTGTAGGTAAAGTAATCCCTGGAGATGGTTCTCTACTATTAAAAACATCTTTTGGTGGAACGAGACGTCTAGAAAAGCTTGTTGGTGAACCTTTGCCAAGAATCTGCTAATATTTTCTATTATGCTTTACCTGCTTATTATGCTTGCCATAATCAAAACTTATTAATCTATTTTATTTACCCCTTTATGTTGGACTTGTTATGTTGGACTTGCGAAGTAAAAAAAGCCTCCTTGATTTTTATGGACAATATTAATATAAATTCTGTATTAATATATTTAATATATTGGTGTTATTATTCAACTTTCAACCCATTTTCTCAAACCTTCCAACTTCGTAAGTTAGAATTTTTATTTACACAATAGTTTTTAACTTTATCTATTCATAGAAACTATAGTCAAACATCCATTTGGGTACTTCTGGTGGAGTAGTAGATAGTAATTGTCTCCATTTCTCATCAGTCAATCTATTGTCTATGGGTTGTATAAATTCATAGTAAGTCATAGTTGGACCAGCCCCTATTAATATTCTGCCATCTGGTAATAAATATGCTGCAATTAATAATCTAACATAGCCTGTAGCTTCCTCTAACACCTCTTGTGGTGGATTTTGGTCAGTATGAACATCTGCCACTATTGTAGTCTTTTTAGCCTTCTCATCAACATCATTAATCACACTATTAATATATTCGTCAAAATTCTTTATAAAATCATAATCCTCTTTATTTAACTGTTCATTATTCAACTCTTTGATAGATATGGAAAGTAGCCAGCTTAATATATTTTCAAGATTATTTAGTCTGATTTTGGCAGCTTCATCAATCACGTTCATATCGCTTAAACCATTATTTGTCATTCTCGTTAAAGCAAGAAGCCTGTTATAGAATTCAGGGACAGGCTCA
>JAXHVM010000171.1 GCA_034189185.1 Deferribacterota bacterium | reverse complement strand
GATAGCACCAAAAAACATTATAATTGCTTGAACTGCATCTGTATACATACAAGCTTCTAGTCCGCCAGCCATTACATATATTAGAACAACTAAACCTCCAACTATAACACCGTAATAATAAGGTATACCAAAGAGAACTTGAGTAATTTTTCCAGCAGCTATTATTTGGGCAAGTAGATATAACCAAGTAAAGACAAGTCCAATTATACCACCTGTTAAAGGTATGTATTTAGAGGCTTTTGAGGTAGGATCATAGAAACGCTTATATATAAGATCTATAGGTGTTAATGCTTTTAAGTAGTGTGACAATGCATTGAGTCTTCTACCAAGAATTGTAAAATTTATATACCCACCACCAGCATCACCTGCTTCATACCAAAAGGCAAATAGCCCTAGCATATATGCATAACCTGGCAGACCCATAAACATAAAACCACTCATAGCACCGGCTCCATGGCTTAAAGCAACTAATAAAGCCCCAATTTTTCTGCCTCCAACGGTATAATCTTCAGTTGTCTTTATTTTTTTTGAAGTCCAACTTCCTACTAGAATTATAAAAATTAGATATGCAATCCATACGATTACTGATTCTAAATGCATATTGATGTTACTCATGTTAATCGTATTATATTATTTTTTTCTATTCCAATAAAGCCAAGTGACAATAGCTAGTACTATCCAAAGTGTTGGCCAAAAGAAGAAGAATGCCCACGATAGGTATGGTTTTATATCCATATTTTACCTATTGTAATTTAGTGGAAATTATAATAAATTTTTAGTTAATTTTATGCAAGATAATTTATTAAATTTATTTTGAAATAATTATTATAATAATGGTAAAGAAAGATAGCGTAAGATTTAACTATGGTTTAATAGGTTTAGTTTAAGAAATAGGGCAGATAGTAGAAATAGTGAAGCTACTAGGATAAAAATAATAATAAATCCTAGTTCTATGTTGAAAATACTAAGAATTATACCGCCTAGAAGAGGTCCAGCAAAATTACCAAGAGCATTTATGCTAGCACTAATACCATATAGTGACCCTTTATTTGAGTTAATAGTGAATTTACTTATTAGCGTATTAGCTGATGGCAGGATGCCAGCCAAGCCCAAGCCAAGGAGAAGTCTTAATAAAATTAGTGCCTCAATATTAGTTACTATACAGTGTAATATAAAAATAAGAGATGTAAAAAAAAGACATAAAAACAGTGTGTTTTGCGCACCTTTTATATCGCTTAACTTACCAAGAATGGGAGCAAAAAACACGTTTGTTACTGCCACTGCAATAAAAGTTAATGAAACCATTATTTCTAAATAGTTACCGACATATAAAGATTTTACAAAAAGTGCTAATTCTGGTTCTATACTTTTTATAGATAGTTGGGTGATTAGTATTATAAAAAATATAATTAAAAGCATTCTGCTTTGCTTAATAATACTTAGGCCATTATAAATTTTATGTAGGGAAAATTTTTCTAGAATATCAGCTTTTCCACCTATATTCGTTCTATTTTTTTCAGTTAGACCAAAAAGAAGCATTAGAAAATTAAAAAAACTTATTATTGATGCTAGTATAAAACTAAAACGATAACCCAAGAAATGTGCTAAAAAACCACCTATTGCAGGGCCTATTAATAAACCTGACATCTGCCCAGTTTGTATCAATCCCATTGAATATCCTAATTTTTCCTTTGGCATTTCATATGCTATAAAGGTGATAGCAGCCGCATTAAAACCACTAAAACAACCCATTATAAATCTAATAATAAAGAACTCATATACATTACTAATAAAGGCTGTTATAAACATAAAAAAGGAGATAACAAAGGATGCTCTTAAAATCATTATCTTTCGCCCTATTTTATCTGCTAAATATCCCCATATGGGAGATACTATAAATTGTCCTAAAAACAAAGATCCTGCTATTAACCCAGCCCAGAAGGCGACAGCTTTAGGGTCATCTACTTTTAAATCTTCATTTATAAAAATAGGTATATATGGAACGATAAATGTTTGGCCAAGCCTTGTAAAGAATTGTCCAATAACTAAAACGTATAAGTTTTTTCTCCACTGCT
Source organism: Deferribacterota bacterium (assembly GCA_034189185.1). Taxonomy (NCBI): domain Bacteria; kingdom Pseudomonadati; phylum Deferribacterota; species Deferribacterota bacterium. The sequence goes on along the minus strand of JAXHVM010000171.1, from coordinate 1,689 downwards.
GCATATTTAAATATAGAATATAAAAATTAAAAAAAGAAATATTATTTTAAATAAAAAAATTGATTTTAATTATTTATCTAATTAAGGCATAACAATATCTATCCATACTAAATGATGGTCAGAACTTGCAGGACCATTGTCAGTATATTCAACTAATCTATATAATGGATCATCTTGCGTAGGCCAAAATATGCCAGAGGCTATTGTTGTTAAGTTAGCTGATGGTAATACATAGTCAACCCTTAAGCCCCCCGCAAAACTTGCAGTATCATAGGCAGGATTCCCTTTATGAGCTGTACTACCATATTCACTTTTTGAATATTCTATTCCTCCCAAACTTGAGGGTGTGCAAGAGCCATATGATACACACTGGTTAATCATGGGTTTATCAAGCAATTGGTTTACTGCTCCTTTAATACTATCCCCATCAAAAGGGTCAGCATTGAGATCTCCCATGATAATAAAAAATACATCCTTTGTTAGTCCACCTTTTTTACCATTATCATCATAGATATAATGGTTATTGTTTGGATCAATATAATCTGCAAAAAACCTAATTTCATCATAATTTCTTTTTCCATTCCTATCCTCAGGCCCATCAAATGTTGGTGGAGTAGGATGACTTGCAAGTATGTGGAAGACTATACCCTCATCTATCCTAATTGGCACATCAACGTGGTTTTTAGAAGATAGTCGTAGAATATTAACCTCTTCTTTTGTGTAATAATCATAGGGTATTAAAGCATTGGGCATATCTTTCCAAAGAAATTTTCTAAAAGTTCTCATATTATTGTGATCAATTGGGTATTTTGAGAATAGGGCAAATGCATATTGACCCTCAAACTGGCCAAAACCAAAACAATCGTCAGCCTCGTGTAGTATTCCATTTTTGTTTAAATCATATCCTGTATCAACGCCTGTATTTGATTGTGCATGATAGATGTAATTAAAGTGTATAGCTTTGCTACCATTATGTGAAACTTCTAAATAATTTCTTTTAAAGGCATCAATTGCAACATTATTTTCATAATAGTCAAATTCATTTATAAGAAGTATATCTGGATTTACCCTTTGTATTATTTCAGCAACATTTTCTATTTGCTTATCATTTCCATTTTTTAGATCTTCTAATAATCTACCTTTTAAATCTCTATACATTGAAGCATTAAATGTAGCGCATCTAATAGTTTTAATTTCTTCTGCAGAGGAAACCATACAAAAAAATAATAGAAAAAAAATAGTTAATGCAAGTATATTTTTCATTATTATGCTCCCAATTGAATATTGCTCAATACTTTTAGTATATTCAAGAATATTATAATTATTGTTAAAATAATGTAATTTTTTATTAATTATTAATAACATATAATTATTCATAAAGATAAGTTGTACTCGACAGGATTTAAATAGGATTTGTTTTCTACGACTGGTACAGCTATGCAGTTTAAAGCTATCCTATTTGTAGCTTATTAAATTACTTTTAAACCTCAATTAGTAAAAACAATGTATATAAAATTTAGCTGACAAATTTTAGTAAATTACTTGACTTCTAGATAAAAACAAAATAAAATAGAGTTATTACTTTAATAAATGTAGCTTAAATGTCACTGGACTGTTTTATAGGTATAGATAAAACAATGGAAAAAGAAAAAAGCTTTAAAATAAGAAATATTTTAACAAAGTTTATTA
>JAXHVM010000170.1 GCA_034189185.1 Deferribacterota bacterium | reverse complement strand
TTGTCGAGCTAAATATATCATTAAAATAAGCAACTAATAGAGTGTCATAGGATGGTTTATCAATTAACTTAAATTTCAATTTTGTTACTATACCTAATGTGCCTTCAGAGCCAGTAAAGAGAGTATGTAAAAAAAGCCTTTCATTAACAACAAGTCTTCGCAAGTTATAACCAGAGACATTATTTTTTACTGATGGATAACTATCTTCTATTAGTTCTATATTTTCTATGTATAGCTTGTATATTTCCTGCAAATATGGTGGTAGTTCTTCAAATTCAAGTTTACTTATAGTACTTAGATTTACCTTCTCCCCACTAGCCAAAATAATATCAGCATCTAATAAATAATCACTAATATTACCATATTTAGATGAATGTGCTCCTGATGCATTTGTAGAAAACATGCCCCCAAAAGATGCATAGTCAAAACTAGATGGATCAGGCGGAAAGTATAAATTAACATTTTCTAAAATCTTATTTAACTCTCCGCCTCTAAAGCCAGGTTCACAGATAAAATATTTTTCGTTAGTATTCAGTTCAACTAATTTATTCATATATCTTGTAAAATCGATTACAATGCCTTCACCTAAAGACCCACCTGTTAAACCACTGCCAGCTCCTCTTGGGTGAATTGCCAAATTGTAATTATTTGCAAATTTGATGGTGTTTTTTACATCTTCCTCATCTCTAGGATATACTATTCCTAGTGGATTCCTAAGATACATACTGCCATCAGTAGATAATAAATATCTACTAAGTGCATCAGTAAAAAGATCCCCTTTTAATTTTTCTTTAAGCTCATCAAATACGTTATAACTAGTTTTCATAAGCCAAAAACAATCTTATTTGCCATCTCTATGAGGTGGTGCCATAAATTCTGGGCCAACTGGATCCTTTACAGTTTCTTCAATTATTTTATCAATTTCTTTGAAATCACTCTCATTTAAATGCCATCCAAAGATACCATCTATATTATCTAGTTGTGACGGCTTTCTTGCTCCCCAGAGTGCAATACCTATTTTTGTTTTATCTAAGATCCATCTTACAGCTAGATGTATAACCTCTCTATTGTATTTGTTTTTAGCAAAATCATTCAATTTATTAACACACTCTAAATAACTTTCAAAACGCTCCCCTTGGAATTTTGGGTCACTTTTTCTTAAATCATCTCCCTTAAACTCTCTATCTTTGGTCATTTTTCCTGATAACAACCCTCTACAAATTGCACCGTATGCAAGGATATTAATCCCCTTATCAATACAATAAGGTAATATATCTTTTTCAATATACCTTTCAAAAAGATTGTATGGAGGCTGTTGTGTATTAATTTCAGCAACTTTCTCAAAAGCTTCCATTTGTTCTACGTTATAATTGCTTACCCCAATAGCTCTTATCTTTCCTTGTTCTTTAAGTCTCAGCATTGTTTCTGCAGTTTCCTCAAAAGGTGTCATCCTATCTGGCCAATGAATTTGATATATATCAATATAATCTACATTTAACCTCCTTAAGGAATCATCTATCTCTTTTAAGATGCGCTCTTTAGAAGCATTACGGAATATATTTCCATTAGACCATTCTAAACCTGCTTTTGTTGCAACAATTACCTCATCTCTTTTTCCATATTCTTTAATTGCTTTTCCAACAATTTCTTCAGAGGTTCCAAAACCATATACTGGTGCAGTATCAATCATATTAATCTCTGTATCCAATGCTTTTAGTATAGTTTTAATTGATTCTTTTTCTTCTGTTCCACCCCACATCCAACCGCCAATAGCCCATGTTCCTAAAGCAACTCTAGATGCTTTTAAATCAGTGTTCTTAATAGTTACAAACTCCATAAGAACCTCCTTTTCATTAGATATTTTTTTAAACAACCCTATTATTTAAGTTATATATTAAATTCTGTAAAATATTAAATAAATCAAGATGAAATTAAAATATATCCTCTGGTGGTATTAAATCCCTTAATTTTTCAATCAGATTATTTGGTAATAAACTTAATCCCTCTTGATAGGATGCATTCATCCAACCAAAGCCTTCTCTTGTTATATAGTCAAATTCAGTACCAACATTTCCATAGCTTATAAAAACTTTGTGACTTCTTGTTGCTACGTTGTATTTTTCAGGTATTGTTCCATTATAATCAGCAGCATTCTTAGTAATAGTATATAACCACTTATAAATTAATCTATGAGCTTCATCTTCAAATCCATAATTTAAAAGTGCTCTCCAAGTAATCATCTGGTGTGGTGCCCAACCATATGGATAGTCCCATTGTCTCTCTAGCGTATCTTGGCCAGCTTTATATGCAAATTCTTTAGCGGTAGCAACAATACCACCAGCTTCTTCTAAATAACTGAGAGCTTTTGATATTAATTGTCCTGCTTTTTCTTTATCAATAATGTACGCAGATTCATCATCTGGATGAATAGCCCATAAAGGATAAAATGTTGTAGCACTTATATAATCACTTCTCTCATTATCTACTATGTTATAATCGAAAAACAAATTTTCTTCTTCATCCCATAAATAATTCAATATCAACTTTTTTCTCTTATTTGCTTTTACATACCATTCCTCTGAAGTAGTAATTGTTCCATCATATAACTCTATTTCTCCGTTAAAATAATTATCAATGACACTAGCTATATCTATCTCATACTTGTATAGAAGGCTGTTTAAATCTACAGTAACAAAATCAGCACATCTATCTTTACCATCAACTGTCCATCTATAAGTTGTATCATGCCCAGATTCACGCATGCATCTATCATGGATAAAATATTCGTCTAATTCAGGCACATCTATCGCTCCTTCATTATACATTTTTTCAAACTCTTCTATATCCATATTATATCTATTTGTGTAACCTTTAAGAAGCCAGTCATAATGCCCTTCTTCAGTTTCAGGGGGAATTCCTAGGCCTGTACCATAATATCTAGAAAGTCCAATATCCGTTAATTTTGGCTTTGTCATCCATACATTATTATATTCTTTTATTGCAAGATTTAGTGCATCATATAACAACTGTTTATTAGGAATCTTATTGTTTAGCTCTGTAAGCATTGAAGTAAAAAGGGGTGGCTGTGATCTTGTTAAATAATATGTTCTGTTAGCATTTAAAATTTTATCATAATATTCAATTTCATACATAAAATTCTTAACCATACCAATTACTAGCTCAAATTTACTATCTAACAAAAGACCTCTATTTATAAAATAACTATCCCATCCATACATCTCATTAAAGCGTCCACCAGGCACAACAAAGGGAACTCCTTCATAAGTTCCATTATTGTTTTTCTCTAAAGCAAGACTCAATAGGCCATGCCTACTTGGTTCATCTCCTAGATCTCTCACATATTCAGACGTTACAACCTCTGGCAATAGCTCAACCTTCATATTTAATTCCTTGTTATTATTGGCTACATTGCTAAAATAATTATAGCCCAACCTATCATTATAGGGCACATATAAATAATAATAATCTGACTCAACTTTTTCATCCTTTAAAACTTGCGGTAAATGTTCCTCATCAATTCTTCTGGTAAGGCCATCCCAAAAAAGTTCCCTTATCATTCTACTTGTCCTATCAACTGGATTTTCATAAATATAGTAAGGTCTTAATAACATTATTTGTTTATTTTCTTCTTTAGCTAACGATAATTGCATTAAAACATTTGATAGATAGTAGGCACCTTCAACTTTGTATGTTCTACCTGTAATACTCTCTATATAAAAAATCTTATCACCTTTATCATCAACGGTTATTTTAT
>JAXHVM010000169.1 GCA_034189185.1 Deferribacterota bacterium | reverse complement strand
AATATAGACAATTTATTTAAATATAAATTAAAAACATATTATTTAATAAGACTATTTGACAAAATCATATTAAAATCTTCTACTTGTTCTTCTAGCATATCAACAAGTTTATTTATTTTTTGCCACAATTACAACAAATGACCCACCACCATAGCCATCTACTACCTGCTCTATATCTTTTATGTCTTTTAGATTATTAAAAATCGTTTGGGTAAATCTAAAATCATTAAAATGCAATCTTTTCAAATAGACAATAACCTCCTTCACTGAATAAAAGGTAGCTACCTTGTAAAATAAGCTATCTTCTTTATGACGCTGATATAATTCCCCAATTGGACTATTCTTATCTATAAATCCAATTATTAGAAGCCCCTTTGGTTTTAGAACCCTCTTTATTTCTTTCAGCGCAGCCTCTATATCATTCAAAAAGCAAATAGTTGTAACCATCAATGCAAAATCAAAGTAATTGCAGACAAAAGGGAGATCTTCTGCAACACCTATAACAACACTAACCCCTCTCTGTTTTGCTATTTTTGCCATACTCTTTGATGGTTCAACCCCAAACTTGATGCCAAGAGGAGCGGCAAACCTAGCACTTCCTACGCCAATTTCTAGCCCACTTCCAGCTTTTGGTAAGTGCCTTCTTAGGGCCTCAAGTTCTGACAAATAAACAAGCCTATTCCTCTCAAACCATTCCTCGTATTTCTCTGCGTATTTTTCAAAGGGCTCAACTTTTTTATACATCCATAAATATAGCTAATTTATTTTATAATAAAATTAATCGGGGCGAGAGGATTTGAACCTCCGACCACACGAACCCCATTCGTGTGCGCTACCAAACTGCGCTACGCCCCGATATATTATATATCATGTTTTATAAGAGACAAAATTTCAAGCAATTCTTTTTTTACCTCTTTTAATAATCCTCTACTATCTGCATATCTACAACTATCGCCTAATTTTAGCTTGGCTCCTTCAATTGTCAACTTTTCTTCATATAACATATGTTTAATATCCTTTATAATCTTAATATGCTCTTGTGTATAATATCTGTGATTAGAACCCACTTTCAAAGGTTTTAGTTGTTTAAATTGTTTTTCCCAAAACCTAAGCACAGAGGGCTTTAAGTTTGTTATTTCACAAACCTCACCAATTTTATAATAGAGCTTATTACTTTCCATTTATATCTTCTTTAAACACCTTACTCGGTCTAAAGATCACAAAGTAACGGGGCTTAATGATCTTTTCCTCTCCTGTTTTAGGATTTCGCCCAATCCTTTGTCCTCTCTTCTTTACCTCAAATGTCCCAAATCCTGATATTTTTACATTTTCTTTGTTAACTATTCTCTCTTTTATTATATCAAAGGTACTATTCACAATCTGATTAATATCTCTTTTTTTTAATCCTAATGCGTTATATATATTCTCTACTATATTATATTTAGTCATTCAATGCCTCATAATAATTAATATACTAAGAAATATATATTCAAGGTCAATCATTTTGTTTTGATCCTCTCTATTCTAATTTTTTCTCTCTCAATGTTAAATTCATTGATAAAATCATTGGCATCTTCTTTATTGTTAAAACCTTCTACAATTACATCATAGCTATATTTTTTTCTACTTTCTTTAACAATAATTGCGTTAACACCTTTATTTTTTGCATAATCAATAGCTTCTTTTTTATTTTTAAAAGATTTAATGAAGGCAACCTCCCTCTCACCTATATATTTATTAGTTCCTTTTTTTGGTACATACAAACTCCAAACTGAGTAGCTGTTAACATTAGTGCCTAATTTTTCAACGTTCAAATTATTCATAGAAGCAAAACTATTTATTCTATCTAAATCAGCTTTTTTAATATAATAAAGCTTTACTTTGTATAAAGCCTTTCTAACTTCTTCTTTAACTTTTTCACTATCAATATTTACTTTGTCATTAGCACTGTCACTTGGAACATACTCAGATAAATTATCCACCAAAAAATCAATTGTTGCTACCACTATCTCATTATTGTTTTTATTTTCTAGTTGATCTTGAAGCTTTTGTGTTACTTCTGTATCCTCAGTCAATTTTTCATTTACAACCTCAGCTACTTCTCTAGTGGTGGGTTTAGAATTATTAAATACATCCATTATTCTTGGATATAAAAATTTAAAACAGATAAAAACAACAATACATAAAATCAGAATGATCGAAGCATATTTAAAAGGACGAAAAACACTTTTTTTATCTAACGCCCCTTTAATCTCTTTTTTCTCTTCTAATTCTTCCTCATAACCACCCTTTTTATGTAGAATTTCATCTATTTCAGAATAACTTTTATCAATAAACTTAAGTAAATCAATCTCTATCATTTACTAATTTTTTCTTTATTCTTTGCCTCTTCAATTATCTTCTCAGCAATAGAAGGGGGTACTTCTTCATAATGGCTTAATTCCATTGTAAAATAACCCCTCCCTCCTGTCATGCTTCTTAAATCAGGTGCATATTTTAAAACCTCGGCCATAGGTACCTTCCCTTTTATATGCGCACCATCCTTATGGGGTTCAACATTTTCAATTCTACCTCTTCTTGAGTTTAAATCACCAATAACTGAGCCAACACATTCCTCTGGCACAAATACCTCTATTTTCATTATAGGCTCTAAAATCACTGGATTAGCACGGGCTGCAACATTTTTAAACGCCATTGAAGCGGCAATCTGGAATGCAATATCAGAGGAATCAACTGAGTGATAACTACCATCATAAAGAATAGCCCTAAAATCAACCATAGGAAATCCTGCGACAACACCTAATTTTGCAGCTTCAACTATACCTTTCTCTACTGAGGGAATAAAATTTTTTGGTATGGCACCACCAAATATTTTATCTACAAACTCAAAACCTTTTCCTCTTTCTAAAGGCTCTAATTCTATCCACACATCACCATATTGACCACGTCCACCTGACTGCTTTTTATATTTACCTTGTCCTTTTGCGTTTATTTTAATTGTCTCTTTATAGGGTACTTTTGGCGTCTGTAAAGTAACGCTTACATTAAATTTCTTATTCATTTTTTCTAAAACTGCCTCAATATGCAATTGTCCCATTCCACTTATTAAAATATCACCTGATTGTTCATCTCTAGATATTCTAATTCCTTTATCTTCATCGATTAGCTTATGTAAAGCACTGCTCACCTTGTCTTCATCTTCCTTTGACTTTGGTTTTAGCGAAAAAGTTATAACAGGCTCAGAAATCTCAGGAGGACTAAATATAACTAGTTTATTTTTATCACAAAGGGTATCAAAGGTTTCAGTATTTTTCAGTTTACTAGTCATTGCAATCTGGCCTGCAAAAACTTTAGCAGTCTTTATATAATTTTTGCCCTGCATTAATTGTAATTGTGTTATCTTCTCAGTTACACCCTTATTGGGATTGTATATCTCACTATCACTCTCCAATTGACCAGAATAAACCCTAAATAGTGTTAATTTTCCCGAATATGGATCAATAAAGGTTTTAAATGCAAAGGCACTAAAATTTTTATCTTTAGGGTCAATTAAAATATTTTCACCACTTTTTAAATCTTTCCCCTCTTTATATTCCCTCTCTAATGGTGAAGGCAAGTAATCAATAATAGCATTTAATAAAAGTTTGGCACCAATATTCTTAGTTGCCGAACCACACAAAACAGGAACAAATTTCTTGCTTATTGTTCCTTCCCTAATGCCACTAATTAGCTCTTGTTTACTTATATCCTCACCTTCTAGATACTTCTCTAAAAGACTATCCTCTGCCTCACAAATTGTTTCAACAAGCTTTGTCCTAAATTCCTCATAACTCTTCCTATATTCCTTTGGTATATCCTCTTTCTTGTACTCAGC
>JAXHVM010000168.1 GCA_034189185.1 Deferribacterota bacterium | reverse complement strand
CGCAAATTACAATACCTGATAATGCTACTGAGATAATGGTCTCTGAAGATGGGATTGTATCTGTTATGTTGCCAAACCAAATAGATCCAGTTGAGGTGGGCCAGATTGAGATAACCCAATTTATAAACCCACAAGGCCTTGAAGCCATAGGTAAAAATCTATTCTTGCCCACAGAATCAAGTGGGGACCCCATTGATGGCATCCCAGGAGAAGAGAATTTTGGCAAGATACATCAAGGTATGTTAGAGATGAGCAATGTAAATCTTGTAGAGGAAATGGTAAATATGATAACAGCACAAAGGGCATATGAAGTAAACTCAAAGGCAATTCAGACCTCTGATGATATGTTGCAAATTGTTAACAATCTAAGGAGGTAAATATGAAGAAAATTATGTTATTACTTATTATAATTTTGTTAAATAGTAATTTATATGCCAAAGAAATAAAAATCAAAGGCGACACTCTTTTTTTAGAGGATATAATAGGTGCAAAGATTAGAGAACCAATTATTACAAATTTGAATTTTGGTGAAAGAACTTTTGTTCCCAAAGAGCGGATAAGAAGCATTCTTTATAGGTTAAACCTACTAGATAAATTTAAAGAGTATGTTAAAGATTATACCGTTGTTAGAGAGGGAACATTATTGACAGAAAAGGAGCTAAAAAAATCTCTCATAGAGTGGTTGGGAAAAAATTATCCTAATTTTGATTTTGAAGTGGAAAGGATTTCCTACAATAACAATATCTTTTATCAAGATAAAGATAATATTTCCTTTGATATCTCTAGTAAACCCTTTGGCTCGACATACATTGATATAGGTAATGGCTATAAAAAGTATAGTGTATATGCCTATATAAAGGCGTTTAAAGATGTTTATGTTGCTAAGAAGGATATTAGAAGAGGTAGTACGTTGGAAGGGAATGTAATAAGAGAAAAGGTAGATGTTACTAACAAATATGACGATCTGGTTAATGATATAGATGGATTAATTGCTAGAACTACAATAAGAAAGGGCAAACCTATAACTGATGTATATGTTGAAGAAAAGCCTGCACTAAAAAGGGGTGCGAGTGTTAAAATAAGATATAAAGGTGATTATGTACTTGTTGAATCAAAGGGAGTATTAAGAGAAGATGCATTTGTGGGAAAATATGTTAGGGTCAAAAATATTACCTCTAATAAGGTGCTTACAGGAAAATATGTTGGAAACTCAATTGTTAGCGTTAATTGAAATGGCATATATTTTGCATATTATAATAATTGAAGGGAGTAGGAGTAAAAAATGGCAAAATATTTACTCGTTACACTAATGTTAATAGAGTTATTAATAGCGGGATGTACCAAGAATATTGAAAATATCCCCCCAAGTACATTCTATAATAAAGAGGTAGATGCATATTATGAAGCTATGAGAGAAAATCAAAATTATGGGTCGCTGTGGACTAATGCTAAAACAGAAGGAACATTGTTTTTAGATTACAAAGCAAGAAATATAGGGGATATTGTAATTGTACAAATAACGGAATCATCAACAGCATCAAATTCAAATACAACTGATGCAAGTAAAACCACAACCTATGATGCTAGTGTCAACACTTTTTTAGGTATGCCCATGGATTTAGGAATAAGCAACTTTTTAGGTATGGGTGAGCCCTTTAATCCAAGTGTTAATGCGCAAACAACAAATGATTTCCAGGGGGATGGGAGCAAGCAAAAAGCAGACCAGGTTCAAGCAACTGTTGCTGCAAGAATAGTAAATATTTTACCTTCTGGTAATCTAGTGATTGAGGGTGGTAGAGAAATTGTTGTAGACCAAGAAAAGCAATATATTTCAATTAGAGGTGTTATAAGACAAAAAGATATTAATGCGCAAAATGTTGTTCCCTCAACTGCTATAGCTGACGCCCAAATCCTCTATACAGGCAAGGGAATGTTGTCAGATGTTAATAAAAAGGGTTGGTTAGCCCATGTTATAGATTGGGCATGGCCATTTTAGGAGGGGTTTTATGAAAAGGTTGGTTATCTTGTTCTTTGCGTTTTTAATAATTTCAAATCAATTATATGCTGTGAAACTGAAGGATTTAGCAAAGATAAGAGGCGTTAGAGATAATCAACTTATTGGATATGGCCTTGTAGTAGGTTTAAACGGAACAGGTGATCAAGATCAAACTGAATTTACAGTTCACACCTTAACTAATATGTTAGATAGGATGGGAATAACCGTTGACGAGGATGATGTGCGGGTTGATAATGTTGCTGCTGTTATGGTTACTGCCAAACTAACACCTTTTGCAAAGGTCGGCACTAAAATAGATACTGTAGTATCATCAATAGGTGATGCTGATTCCCTAGAAGGGGGGACCCTTCTTTTGACCCCATTATCAGCTCCAGATGGAGAAGTATATGCAGTTGCGCAAGGTCCTATAACAGTTGGGGGGCTAAATATTAATATAAGAGGAGCAAATGTTCGTGAAAACCATCCAACGGTGGGGAGGATCCCAAATGGGGCAATTGTTGAAAAGGAAGTGCCTTATGATCTACCAAAAGATAATGTTATCATTTCTTTTGAAAAGTTAAGCTTAAATAATATTGTTAAAGCTAAAAATGCAATCAATAAGTTTTTTGGTGAGGAGATAGCGTCAATAGATTCTCCAACAACTATTTCTTTAAATACTCCCGTAAATTATAAAAATAATTTTTATGACTTTCTAGATGCTGCAATGCGTATTGACATTGAGCCAGAACCTTCTTCTAAGGTGGTAGTTGATGAGAGAACAGGCACAATTGTACTAGGGTCTGATGTAAGAATTACTACTGTAGCAGTGGCGCATGGTGATTTAACAATTAGAATATCATCGAATGTGCTAGTTAGTCAGCCTGCACCTTTTAGTGGGGGGCAAACAGTTGTTGTCGGCCAGCCTCAGGTAGAGGTTGAGGAAGAAGAGGGTAAACTTATGGTTATACCAGAAGGTGCTCAGATTTCAGATTTAGTCAAGGCTTTAAATGCAATTGGAGCAACCCCTAGGGATCTTATATCTATTTTACAGTCAATTGATGCTGCTGGTGCGCTACAAGGTGAATTAGAGGTGATTTAATGAATATAAATATGGTTTCTAATAATTTAGATAATGTAGTAAATAATAGGCAAGACACAATTAATAGACTTCAAAATTTAGATAAAAAGAGTGATCTATCCTATAAAGAATTAAAAAAATTAAAAAAAGCATGTGCAGATTTTGAGGCTATATTCTATCATATGATCTTAAAAACATCCAGAGAATCAATATCAGATGATGGTTTCATAAAACAAAATAGAGCTGAAAAAATTTTTACAGATATGTTAGATAACGAAGTTTCAAAACAAACTGCCTATAGAAGTAGTAACGGTATTAAAGATATGCTTTTTAGTTATTTTCTTGATGCTATGAACTTAGATGTCAATAGTAGTGATATAAAAATTGATGTAGAGGCTTAGGCTTATGTTTAAGTTATGTAGAATATCTCCGATATATAATGTAAGGGATTAAAAAGGAGGTGTCTTATGCCTGCGGAGCAAGTAGCTAATGTAAGTAAAAACGTAAGTAGTGAGCCAACCATAAAACCTAATGTTAAGGTTAATGGGACAAAGAATGATATGAATAATACTCCTAATAAGATTGTTGAAGATAGCGTTAACATATCAAAAGAAGCTGAAAATGAGCTAAGCAAGAATGTAGTTGAAGATAGTGCTAATATACCAGCAGAAGCCACAAACAAGGTAAATAGCAACAAAACAATTGCTGACAGTGAAGATTCAGCTGATAAAGAAGAAAATAGTGATAACGCTAAGGAAACAGACGATGAAGATAGACTAAGTACAGTGAGGGATAGAATTGATAATGGGATTAAAACTCTAAGAAATAGAATTGATAATAGAGCCGAATCAATAAGAAATAGAATTGAAGAGATCTTTGGTTGATATTTAGCGGGGCAGCACTATGCAAATAGAAGATAAAACA
>JAXHVM010000167.1 GCA_034189185.1 Deferribacterota bacterium | reverse complement strand
ATTATTTTTTTATTGAAGGAAGTAAACATTATTAATGATAAAAGTGAGTCTAATTATTTTAATAGTAATTATAGAATTAGAACAAGAGGTTTTTTAAAGATACAAGACGGCTGTGATAATTATTGTTCTTATTGTATAATACCATATTTACGTGGGAATTTAAGAAGCAAGCCTATTAATGATATAATTTCAGAATTTAAGGATATGATCCACAAGGGCTATAAGGAGATTGTTCTTGTAGGGATCCATTTGGGTAAATATGGTATTGATATTGGAACAAGTTTACTTGATTTATTAAAAATACTCGTTCAGGTAGAAGGTGAATTTAGAATAAGATTGTCCTCTTTAGAGGTAAATGAAATTAAGGAAGAATTAACTAGTTTAATTAAGGAAAATAATAAAATATGTCCACATCTACACATACCCCTTCAAAGTGGATCAAACAGGATATTAGAACGAATGAATAGAAAATATAGTAGTGAGGAGTTTGTAGAAATAGTCTCTTCTATTAGAAGTGAGTTGCCTCTATTGAGGATAGGTTTAGACGTGATTGTAGGTTTTCCCGGTGAGAGTATTGATGATTTTAATGAAACGGCAGCTGTGATTGATATTATTAAGCCTGATTATATGCACATTTTTCCTTATTCAGATAGAGTTGGTACAAAAGCATATAATATGAAAGATAAGGTGCCAAAATTTGATATTAAAGCTAGGGCTGCTAAATTAAGAGATTTAGCTAATAAACTAGAGATTCAATCTTATCAAAAAATGATTGGTAAATATGCTCGGGTGCTATTAGAAAATGAAAGCACAGGCTACAGTGATAATTATTTTAAGGTTAAAAGCGCTAATTACTACAAAGAAAATACCTTCAAAGAATTTTATATTGATAAATTTGACAGAGATAACAAATTGCTTATAGGTTCTATAAATAGCTAATTAATAATATTTTAAAAATTATATATTTTTAAATTTAATTGTGTATAATATAACATAAATAGTTAAACTTAAATTGATTAAAGAGGCTGATATTATAAATTTTTAGAGGTACGCTATGGATGTTATATTAAAGACAGAATGCAGTGATTTAAATCTTATTAATAGGGGCAAGGTCAGAGACATATATGAGATTGATGATAAATTATTGATAGTAACAACTGATAGGATATCTGCATTTGATGTTATTTTGCCAAATGGTATTCCAAATAAAGGCTATGTTTTAACAAAATTGTCGGAGTTTTGGTTTAATATGATGAAAGATATAATTGATAATCATCTTATTACTACAAACATTGATGAAATGCCTGAAATAGTATCTAAATATAAAGATATATTAGCAAATAGGTCAATGTTAGTTAAAAAGGCAAAACCAGTTTTAATTGAATGTGTTGTAAGAGGTTATTTATCAGGATCTGCCTGGAAAGAATATAAAAATAATGGCTCTGTATGTAGCATTAAGCTACCATCAGGTTTAAAGGAATCATCAAGGTTAGAAAAACCTATCTTTACGCCAGCTACAAAAGCAGAAATGGGTGAGCATGATGAAAACATACCCTTTGAAAAGATGATAGATTTAGTCGGTGAAGAGACTGCATATACACTAAAAGACTATTCCCTTAAAGTATATGAGAGAGCTTCCCATTATGCTGAAAAAAAGGGCATAATAATTGCTGATACTAAGATGGAATTTGGCTATATTAATGATAAAATTATCCTTATCGATGAGCTTTTGACACCTGATTCTTCAAGGTTTTGGTATATAAAAGAATATAGAGAAGGTTATCCTGCTCCAAGCATGGATAAGCAGTTTGTTAGAGACTATCTAGAAAAAATTAATTGGAACAAAAAACCACCTGCACCAAAATTGCCAGATGATATTGTTCGTAAAACCTCTGAGAAATACCTAGAAATTATGGATAGGCTAATTAATTAAAATTATTACAAATCTCTTCTTTGAGCCTATAGTTTAAGTGGTTATTTGTAATAAGGCCGGTGCCATTTTTTCCTGATAGTTTAACAATACCATTATATTTTGCTTTGTGATCTAAATATTCTATTGGTTGATAGCTATTCAATATTAATTCTTTTATTTGTTTTGGAGTACAATCAGGATATAAAATAAAAGCACAACCAACAACTGCCGAGACAATGGCTGTTGCATAGGATGTATAGGGTGTTTCTTCTATTTCAATTAATCTATCATAATAATCATTGATATCTTTTGTTTTGTTATCGAATTGGGCTACAGCGAATATATCAACAGTTTCTTCACCATAATTAGAAGGGGCAGACCTTCTACCATTAGATGTAGCAGCCCCCACAACAATACCATTAGATAGGCCGTATGTAGCTGGATATAGCTCTGTAAGATCTATGCTGTGATAGTAATTGCCTGCTGCAGCAATATATAATATGCCTAATTCGTCTAATTTTTTTAGTCTATCTTCAAAATTGCCCTT
The DNA here is from genome assembly GCA_034189185.1 of Deferribacterota bacterium. NCBI lineage: Bacteria > Pseudomonadati > Deferribacterota > Deferribacterota bacterium. The sequence goes on along the minus strand of JAXHVM010000167.1, from coordinate 1,550 downwards.
ACCGCCAATATATCTATCTGCCCCAAAAAAATTTATTTTAGGGAATGTACCTCCAAAGCTCATATTTACTGCAACAATGTTTAAACCAGAGCTTTTTAGGTCAATTATATAATCCAAAGCCTCTCTAATAGATGTCCAATATAATCCACTCTTATAACCAGCAGTAATAGGTAATATCTTAACCTCTTTTGGAACAATACCATGAATGCCTATATTATTATCCTTCTCTGCAGCTATTATAGATGAAACAATATGGCCATGATAGTAAGGGATTCTTTCAAATTTATCTACTGGAGGATAATTTGTTAAATACAAAGTATTTCCTAAGTGTTCAACTAAATTATTAGCTACTTCTTGTGTAAAGGTTGTTTCTTTATATGTTTTTCCATCAGCAATACTTATAATCTCATAATCATCTACCCAGCTATTGTTATCATCATCGTATTCATTGTTTGGGATTTCATCTTTATTTATATAAAACCTATCTTTCATATCCTCGTCTAAGAGATCATAGTTAGTATCAATAACAGCAATTATTGGATAGGACTTATAATATGTTTTATATCTATCCAAAATAGAATTTCTATTTTCTTTAAAATAGTTATAAAAACCTATATAACCTAAGTCATATTTTGATTCATTGTCATTGTATAGATAGATCTGACTTGGAAAATATGGGTCATTTGGTAATTCCAAAGAAAATATCCATGAAGGAGCAGAAAGTAGTAATACAAATATTATCAAAACCTTTCTCATAGCAAGATTTTAGCGCTTATCTATACTATTTCAATATAAAATTAATTAGCAATTATTGATTTGTAGGAGTTTAGGCGACAAAGAAAATACCTTAAATATTGCTTTAACAAAGGATAAAACAGAATATTATGGATTAATTAAAAATAGGATAACCCTACAAAGTTAAAAAGTTTTTTAAAGGCCTAGTCAATATGAAAGCTAATGATTTTTTCACAAGATATTGGCAAGTTTTTATAGTCACAGTAAATATAAATAGGTATGTCCTCTTATAAGTGACATAGAAAATTAATATAATAGGTTAAATACGTTATTTAAACCCAGCCGAATTTAATAAAAAAATCAGCTGGGTTTAAAATTGTAAATGTGAACGACAAATGATCTAATAACAATCACAATCACAATCGTTATCCCAGAGATCATCTAAATCTAACATATGATATCTTCTAATTTTGTTTTCTATCATATTATCCAATTTCCAATACAATTCTTTTCTAAGTATAGATCTATCCGTCGGATTATTTGAATAATATTTTGGTTTATATTTATATGTGTTATAATATGGAGCATTATAATTATATGGTTTGTATGAGTAATCATAGTAATTCCAAGCACCTAAACTGAAATTAACTCCTAACAAAATAGCCAAGGTAATTAATAGCTTTTTCATAATTTACCTCCTATTAAATTTATTTATTGGCTATTTATTTGTTTCCATTATTTTTTATAATTTTTCAATTTTATTTTAGCTTTCATCACTTATTCTGTTTTCGCATTTCTTTTACTACATTAATATT
>JAXHVM010000166.1 GCA_034189185.1 Deferribacterota bacterium | reverse complement strand
GCCAGAAGAAAATAAAGAATTTATAAATAAATTAAAGTTAATAAATGTAAACTAAATTTAGATTGGGGGTTAATTATATGGTAATTGTTTTAAAATCTACTGCAACAGAGGATCAGAAAAATAGGATTATAGGTAAATTAAAGGATTATGGCTTTAAGGTACATATATCTGAAGGTGTTGAGAAAACAATAATTGGAGCTATTGGAGATGAAAGAGTTTTAGAAAACAAACCCCTCTCTTCTCTAGAAGGAGTCGAGAAGGTTATACCTATATTAAAACCCTATAAGATAGTGAGCAGGGATTTTAAAAAAGAAGATGCTATTGTTGAAGTTGGAAATGTTAAGTTTGGGCCACCCTATATTAACGTTATAGCTGGTCCTTGTTCTGTTGAAAGTGAAGAAATGATATTTGCTATTGCTGAGAAAGTTGCTAATTCAGGTGCTAAGCTATTGAGGGGGGGTGCTTATAAACCTAGGACTTCTCCCTATTCTTTCCAAGGATTAGGTGTTGAAGGGTTAAAGTATATGAGAAAAGCAGCAGATGCGTATAATTTATATGTTGTTACTGAATTAATGGATCCTAGGAACTTAGATATTTTGCTTGAATATGCAGATATGATCCAAATAGGTGCTAGAAATATGCAAAATTTTAAACTGTTGTCTGATGTTGGTAAATCAAAGAAGCCAGTTTTATTAAAACGGGGCTTGTGTTCAACAATAAAAGAGTTTTTAATGGCTGCAGAATATATAGCTAATGAGGGCAATTATAATATAGTTTTGTGTGAAAGAGGTTTGCGTAGTTTTGACCCTGAAACAAGAAATTTATTAGATCTATCAGCTATACCTGTTATAAAACAAAATAGTTACCTCCCTGTGATTGTTGATCCAAGCCATGGTACTGGTAGGAGGGATTGCATTGAGCCAATGTCTTTAGCGTCAATTGCTGCAGGGGCTGATGGTTTGATAATAGAGGTCCATACAAATCCTGATGAAGCCCTAAGTGATGGCGATCAGTCAATTAGACCAACTGAATTTGCTAATATTACAAAAAAGATAGGGGAGATATCAAAAATATTGGGTAAGCAATTTGAATATTAATTCTATAGGGATAGTAGGCGCTGGATTAATTGGTGGTTCTTTTGCATATGCTTTTTATGATAAGGGATATAAGGTATATACCTTAGAGAAAAATACCAATGTTTTTCCAGAGCTCGTTGAATCAGATCTATTTGAGGGTATAACTGATGATGTTAATATATTTTTAGATTTTCCAATAGATCTAATATATATATGTATTCCAATAAAGGAAGCCTTTGATTTTATAGCATATCTGGGAAAAAAAAATATTAAATTGCCTATAACAGATGCCCTTAGCACAAAAGTATCAATTACTAGATTAGCTAAGGAGTATAATTTAAATTTTTGTGGGGGTCATCCGATAGCAGGTAGTGAATACTCAGGATTTTCACATGCTAGAAGAAGTCTATTTGTAGGTGCAAAACATATATTGGTTGAATGTGATAATATAGGACTTTTTAATTGTTTAAAAAAATTGCATACTTCTATTGGTATGGATGTGGTAAGCCTTGATGCAAATAGACATGATAAAATGTTTGGCTTAATAAGTCATTTACCACATTTAATTGCTTTTAATCTAATAGATACTGTTTTAGGTTGTGATAGGGAAGCACTAGATTTTACAGGTGCAGGATTCAAGGATTTTACAAGAATTGCTGGAAGTAGCCCTGCATTGTGGAGTAGTATATTTTTAGATAATAAGGATAATATTTTAGAATATGCAAATAAGTTTATTGAGCATTTAAGTCAGTGGCTTAAAATTATTGAGGAATCTGATGAAAATAAGCTTATTAAATTAATAAAAGAGGCAAGTAATAATAGAAATAACCTATGATAACCTTTAATAGAGTAAAAACCCTAAAAGGTAAAATTAGAGTACCTTCTGATAAATCAATAACGCATAGGGCTTTTATTTTCTCATCTATTGCAACAGGCAAATCTATTATATATAGACCCTTAGTTTCCGCTGATATAGAAGCTACAATAGGAATTCTAAAGAATTTAGGTATTCAGATATTATTAGAAGATGGAAATGCAGTCGTGATCTCTAAGGGATATAAAAATTTTGTAGAATGTGAGAATGTGTTAGATTGTATGAATTCAGGGACAACAGCAAGACTAGTGTTAGGTTTGCTTGCGCCACAGAAGAAATATTATGTTCTAACAGGAGATAATTCGCTTATAAATAGACCAATGGATAGGGTTGTTAAGCCATTAAAAAAATTAGGGGCTGTAATATTTGCTAGAAAGAATAATTGTTATCTGCCTGCAACTGTTGTTCCATCAAATATGAAGGGCGGGGTTATTGATGCTGAGGTGCACAGTGCCCAAGTAAAAAGTGCTGTTATATTAGCTGGTATTCAAATAGAGGAGGAAGTAGTATACAGGGAATTAGTGCAAACAAGAAATCATACAGAGAATATGGCAGTCCTATTTGGCGCAGATGTAAAGGTAATTAAGGAAGATAGACAAAAAAATATTATGGTAAAATATAAATCATCTTTAAAAAGTGCCTCAATAGAAATACCAGGGGATTTTTCCTCAGCTGCATTTTTTATTGCAGCTGCTTATATATTTAATGATAGCGAGATAATTATTAGAGATTGTGGAATAAATGAGACAAGGACAGCTTTTTTGACTGTATTAAATAAGATGGGTGCATCAATAGAAATAAGAAATAAAAGGGATAATTATGAACCTATAGGTGATATCTATACCTGTTATAAAAGGCTTAATGGGGTTAAGATTTCCGGTGATATTATTCCAAATTTAATTGATGAGTTGCCAATAATGGCTGTTTTAGGTATTTTTGCTAATGATCCTGTGGAGGTTAGGGATGCCAAGGAGCTTAGATTTAAAGAAAGTGATAGGATAGGTGCAATAGTAGAGAATCTGAATTCACTAGGGGTAGATATTGAAGAATACGAGGATGGCTTTAAGGTCTATCCTTTAGAAAATCTTAATATAGAGAAAGACATAGTTTTAAAATCCTTTGGGGATCATAGAATTGCTATGCTAAACATATTATTGGCTAAAAGATTTGGTGAAAGGGTAAAAATCGATGATATTAACTCTATTAAGGTGTCAAATCCCTTTTTTTTAGAATTATTGAAAAAATTAGAAGGGGTTTAAATGATTAAGATTGCTATAGATGGACCTGCTGGTGCTGGTAAAAGCACAGTTGCAAAAAAATTGGCTGTTGATTTAGGGTTTCAATATATTGATACTGGTGCTATGTATAGGGGTAGCGCTTTTCTTATGTCATATTATGGTATTTCTGGGAATAAGTTTTTTGAGCTATTAAAAAGAGCTAGGTTTAGTTTTTCAGAAGAAGATGATAGTACATTAAAACTAAAAATTGATATTGATGGTGAGACATTTTTACTTGACAAAGAATTGAGAGAACCTAAGATCACAGAGTTATCAGGTAAGTTATCGGCAATTAAGGAAGTTAGGGAGATACTGGTTGAACAGCAGAGATATGCATCAAACAGAAGAGATTCAGTTTTAGAAGGCAGAGATACCACAACTGTTATTGCTCCAGATGCAATATTGAAAATATTCTTAATTGCACAAATTGAAGAGAGGGCAAAGAGAAGGTTAAAAGACTATTTGTCGAAGGGTTTTAATATATCCTATGATGAAGTAGTTAAATCTATTGTAGAAAGGGATAAGATTGATAAAACAAGAAAGTGCTCGCCTTTAATTAAACCAAAAGATGCAATAGAAATTGATACTACGAATATGACTATATCAGATGTGGTAGAGGAGATTAAAAAGTTGTTGAGTGAGAGGTTGGCATAAAAGTTATAGTGGCTAAGAATGCAGGTTTTTGTTTTGGTGTAGAGAGAGCAATTTCAATAGCCAAAGAATCACTTGGTGAGAATGGAAAGGTATACACCTATGGACCTATTATACACAACCCCCATGTTGTTAATCAGCTAGAGAAAAGTGGTATTAGCGTTGTAAATGATTTAGATAATCTTAAAAAAGGG
>JAXHVM010000165.1 GCA_034189185.1 Deferribacterota bacterium | reverse complement strand
AATAATTGACTCCTTCAACTGGTAGAATCATATAGCATTAAAACTAAATAAAGGCCTTGATGTGATTTATTTAACGTGAGATTTATACTATACATTTAACTTATATAGAAATTAGTTATTTAAAATTACTTAAGTTAGACATGCAAAATAAATAGTGAGGTAAAAATATGGAGCTAAAAGAATTAATCTTAAAGGAAATTGAAAATATTCCTGAAAAATATCTTGCGGAGGAAAATAAAAATGGCTGAGGAAAGGAAATTATCTATTTTTGAGAAATATCTAACAATTTGGGTTTTGCTCTGTATTGGAGCTGGCATATTGTTAGGAAGAGCAGCTCCTGAGATTGCAGTTAAACTGGATTCTTTTTCAATATATAACGTGTCTATTCCTATTGCAATCTGTCTATTTTTTATGATGTATCCAATTATGGTAAAGATAGATTTTGCAGAAGTAGTAAAAGCTGCAAAAACACCCAAACCAGTGGCCTTAACACTGTTTATCAATTGGGCAATAAAACCTTTTACTATGTATTTTATTGCTTCATTCTTTTTGGGTTACCTTTTTAAAGGATTTTTACCTGGAGCAGAAATTATTAAAACAGGACAAGAAGTTGAGTTATGGAGAAGCTATGTTTCAGGCGCTATTTTATTAGGTATTGCCCCATGCACAGCTATGGTGTTGATGTGGAGTTATTTGGCAAAAGGTAATGATGGACTTACTTTAGTTATGGTTGCAATAAATTCTCTGACAATGCTTGTGCTTTATGCTCCTCTTGGAGGTTTTTTACTTGGTGTAAATGCAATGCCTATACCTTGGCAAACAATATTATTTTCAGTAATGATTTATGTGGCCTTACCATTAATTGCAGGATATTTTTCGCGTAAGTGGGTTATCAAATCCAAAGGAATAGAATGGTTTAACAAAAAGTTTTTGCACCTACTTACCCCTATTAGTATAATCGCCCTCCTTGCAACGCTGATCCTCTTATTCACTTTCAAGGGAGAAATCATAACAAATTACCCTTTAACAATATTGTGGATTGCTATTCCCCTATTTATTCAAACGATATTCATCTTTGCTCTGGGATACTTTGTCCTAGCTAGACTACTAAGGCTCTCCTATCATGATGCGGCTCCTTCTGCGATGATTGGTGCTTCAAATCATTTTGAGGTAGCAATAGCAACAGCAACAATGCTATTTGGCTTATCTTCTGGTGCAGCTTTAGCAACAGTGGTCGGTGTTTTAATTGAAGTTCCTGTAATGCTTATGCTTGTATCAATTTGTAAAAAATATTGTTATTTATTTGAAGAATGCCATTTAGATTTACCCCAGTGCAAGACTAAATATGGGACTACTAAAATTGAGAAAATAACGTGAAAAAGATCTCCCGACTTCGCAAGCTCAACTTTCCTCCGACTTCGCAAGTCAGATTTTCCCCGTAAATACGCCATTTTCTTAACCCAAGCTTGCCAACACTATGTCCTAAAATTATATAGAATCACAGCAAGTTTTAGTCAATCTACAATGATTAAAATCCCACTAATTTTACTTCTTCTTCTAGTTCGATATTAAATTTAGCCTTAACTGTTTTTTTGACAAATTTTATAAGATTGTATATATCACTGCTTGTTGCATTTCTTTTATTAACAATAAAATTACAATGTTTTGTCGAAACCTCACAGCCCCCCAGTTTGTAGCCTTTTAGTCCACATTTTTCAATTAACTCTCCTGCGCAATAATCTTTCCCTCTTTTAAACACTGACCCACAAGATGAATATTCTAATGGCTGACTACTTGCTCTTCTTGTTAAAATATTGTCCCTAATTTTTAGGGAATTCATACAAGAAGATTCAAAAGATAACTTTAATGCAACTGATAAGATTATATAATCCTTTAAGCCATCTGCATTTCTATATGAAAAATTAGCTTTACTATTATCAACTATAAATACCCTGCCATATTTATCTAACACAGTGATATGTGTAATAAAATCACCAATTTCAACACCATAAGCACCAGCATTCATATATGTAGCCCCACCAATTGTCCCAGGGATACCAGATAAATAAATAATCTTTGAAAAACCGAAGATTGTTGTAAAGCCTATAAAATCATCTAACAAAACACCTGCACCTATATAATAGATATCCCTATTAAAGTATATCCAATTATTAAGCTTTCTAAGGTTTACAATAATCCCATCAAAATACTTATCAGAAAATAGTATATTACTGCCCCTGCCAATAAAATAATAATCTAATTGATTATCCCTTATAAAGGCTAAAACATCCCTTAACTCATTTATATTTTTAGGGGTAGCAAAATATTTAGATACGCCACCAGTTTTATAGGTAGAATAAGTTGATAAATCAACATCATTAAAAATTGTTACATTTTTAAAATCTATGCTTTTGTATTTTTTAGTGCATTTTTGCAAAGCTCGCATTTTAAATCCCCTATTAAATAGTTGCCCAATTCAAATAGTACATCCTGAACAATCCTTTTGTTTTTATTCATATTTTCTTTTACTTCTAAGGTTGTTAATTTTTTGGCCGATAGACCAGCTGCATAGTTTGTTACAATGCTAACATTTGCATAACACAATTCAGCTTCTCTAGCTAACACTGCCTCTGGCATCAATGTCATACCAACTATATCAGCACCAAGTAATTTAAACATTTTTATTTCGCTTGGACTTTCTAATCTTGGACCATTAGTACATACATAGGTAGCCCTTTGATTAAATTTAATCTTATGATCAACTAATATTTTACTTATTGTGTCTCTCAACTGTGGGCAAAGTGGCTCAGTAAAATCAATATGAAAAATATTGCCAAAATCAAAGAATGTAGATTCTCTATTAGAAGTAAAGTCCAAAATATCATCTGGTATAACTATTGTGCCAGGTTTGCATAAATCACTAATGCCTCCAACGGCACAAATTGATATTATTTTATCCACCGATAACTTTTTAAAACCATTAATATTTGCCCTATAATTTATCCTATGTGGAGCAATGGTGTGTTTATCCCCATGCCTTGCTAAAAAGTAATATTCTGTATTATTTAATTCATAAACCTTATAGCTACTAGAAGGCTTGCCATAATCAGTTTCAAGCTTTATTTCCTCAATAAATTTAAGCCCTTCTAATTTATATACGCCTGAGCCACCTATAATCCCAATTCTATTCATAAACCTACCTCTTTTCTAAGTGTACAACCTTATCTGCACAATTTGCAATATTTTCATCATGGGTTGCAACAATTATAGTTGTTCCTCTTTTATTTTCATTTAAAAAAATATTTAAAACGTTATCACTATTTTTTCTATCTAAATTACCTGTAGGTTCATCCGCTAAAATAATCTCTGGATTATTGATTAAGGCTCTACAAATTGCAGCCCTTTGCCCTTCTCCACCAGAACACTCTGCAGGATAATGTTCTATCCTATCTGAGAGCCCTAAAAACTCTATAACCTTATAAGCTTTCTCTTTAGCTTCTTTATCCCCTAATCCTGCAACCATTGCAGGTATCATAACATTTTCTAATATTGTAAAATCTGGCATTAGATAGTGATGTTGAAACACAAAACCAACAACGTGTTTTCTATAGTTATCCATATTGTTGTTTTTCCCAAATATATTTTGATTATTATACAATAAAAGGCCACTATCAGGCGTGTCAAGTCCACCTAGGATATGCAACAGCGTTGATTTACCAGAACCTGATGGTCCTACAATAACAACAAACTCTCCTTTAGCAATTTCTATATTAAAATTAACTAATACTTCTATTTTTTGGCGAGCCTTCATAAAAGATTTATGCAAATCCTTAATATTCAATATATAATCATTCATTTCTCAATACCTGTGAAGGGTTCAATTTCGATGCTCTTTGAGATGGATAAAGGGTAGCTAAAAAGGTTATAATAATAGTTGAGGCTGATACAATTAAAAATATCTCAGGTGTTATCTTAATTGGAATTTTATCAATATAGTAAATCTCCTCAGGTAGGGATATAATCTTATAGCGCTCTAACATAAAGCTAACAAGAAAAGCTAGAATATTGCCAATAACTGTTCCAATAACTCCAATTAACAACCCTTGCTTTATAAAAATTTTCCTTATTAAAG
>JAXHVM010000164.1 GCA_034189185.1 Deferribacterota bacterium | reverse complement strand
TATTATCTATATAAATTTAATTTATTTAATTTTTAAAGCATATTATTAAAATGGTTACTTGATTAACATTATGCTTTAATGGGTCAGTTTCTTACTACAACTTACTACTTAAATACTCTCAGGATGACTTTTGAAAAGGCTGTTGACTGTATTTTTTTATTTTTAGCCTAAAGCATCTCTTAGTAGTGGTTGTATATCATCAAATTTATCAGCAACATATACCCCACAATCTTTCAGCTTTTTTATTTTTTCAGAAGGCTTACCTATACCTTTAGAGATCATAGCCCCTGCATGACCAAATACAGTATCCTCTGGTAGACTTTCTGTAAATCTACCTGCAATAAAAGCAATAATAGGTTTATTATATTTATTATGTTTTAAATAGTCGGCAACCTCTTCTTCGAAGTTGGTTCCAGGCTCTGAGAACATAACAATTGCCTCTGTCTCATCATCACTACCAAAAAGCTTTATAAGATCTAGTGGCTTCATACCTATAAAAGGATCCCCACCTATACTTACAGCAGAGCTAACACCAAAACCAGCCCTTTTTATCATAAAAGCTGTTTCTGCTGTCATTCCGCCACTTCTAGAGATAACGCCTACACTACCTGGAACAAAACATCTCTCAACATTATCGCCGCCAATTGCACCTATTTTCATTCTATATTTTGGGCTTATAATACCAACAGAGTTTGGACCAATAATATAAACACCTTTCTCTTTTGCTAGTTTTAGAAATTTTATTGCGTCTCTCTGAGGTACATTTTCAGTAGCAATAAAAATTATTTTTATATTATTAAATATAGCTTCTAAAACTGCATCATAAACAAATGCAGGTGGCACATATATAGCCGTAGTATTTATAGCTGGATTTTTTGAGATAGCTAATTCAAGACTATTATATACGCTAACACTCTCCACTCTTTGCCCTCCCTTACCAGGTGTTACACCAGCTAAAATAGGAGTGCCATAATTAAGGGTGTGTCTTGTTACCATTGATGCTTCCCTGCCAGTTATCCCTTGTATAACTATATTTGTATTCTTATCAAGAATTATAGCCACTTCTATATACCTCATTCATTTTTTTTACCATTTTTTCGGCAACCTCAGTTAAAGTTATCTCATCTGCATAATATTCAATACCTTCCTTTTCAAAAATTTCCCTTGCAACTTTTTCGTTAACTCCTGCTTCTCTAACAATTATAGGAAATTTTTTTGGATTAATACCCAAATCCTTTATAGCTCTTACAACCCCTTCTGCAACCAGATCCACTTGGGTATTGTTTGTAATATTTTGAGCAACTAATAGTCCTTTAACTCCAGGTTTCGATAGGATTATCTTACAAAGTCCATAAAGTTTTTCGGCAGTTGGGTTACCACCAAATTCTGAGTAGTTAGCTGGCTTTCCACCTGCGCTAACTAAGGCATCAAATAACAATAGGCTAGCACCACCTCCTCCACACATAAAACCAATATCACCATTTTCCATTTCTGTATATCGTGCTGTACCTCTGTAAGGGTCAGCCTCATTAACTTCAACTGATTTTTTTTCTCTTTCTGTTAAAGGCCTCCAATATTTTTCAGAGCCAATTTGTACAATTGAGGATAAATTACTATGCCTAAACATTGCTGCATCATCCACTCCCATAAGTGTTCCGACTATTCTTAAATCATTATTTGCTGTTAAGGCTAGTGGATTTAATTCTAACAGGTAGTCATCATATTTAGTAAAAAAATGATATAATTTAGTTGTAATATTCCCAAGTTTTTGTATTAAATTCCCCTTTAGTCCTGCTTTAATCCATAAAGATCTTGCCTCAAAAGGGTTTAATCCTAAGAATGGATCTATATGGTACTGATATATTTCACTTGATTCCTCAATATCTACCCCACCCTCAGGGCTGATTATTAAAAGAGGTAAATATTTAATTTTATCATAGGTAAAAGATATGTAGAATTCCTTTGCTATATTTATCTTTTCTTCAATTATAATTTTATTAACTGGGTAGTTTCTAACAGTCATAGAGAATAAGTCTTCTGCCCTACTTCTAGCTTCCTCTAAATTATTAGCAAACTTAACTGCACCAGCCTTTCCTTTCTTTCCTATAGGAACTAATGCTTTTAAAACAATAGGAAAATTTAGTTTATTTGCTAATTTATCTACCCCACTTGGTGAGTCAGTAGTATAAAAATCACCTACTGGTAAACCATCTTCTCTCATCAATGCTTTTATATTATCCTCAGTTAGCCTTCCCAATTATTACTCCTGATTAAAATTATTTATTAGATTAAGCAAATTTTTTGACCTCTTATACACTGGATAATCAACAAATTTTCCATCTACTTCTATAGCAGCAGTACCTTCCTTTTCACTTTTCTCAAATATCTCTACTACTTTTTTAGCTTCTTCTATTTCTTTTTCACTAGGTGTAAAATTATTATTTATAATAGGTAATTGTTTAGGATGTATTGCTAATTTACCAAACATCCCCAAAATTTTAGCTTCCTCTATTTCTAGAGCAAGAGATGTTTCATCTTCAAGGTCAGGAAATACTGTATCAACAGGTGGAAATAAATTTGCTACTTTTGAGCTTAAAACGAGCTTACTTCTAGGGTATAATAACTCTTTACCTGTTTTAGAATAAATTGCTTCAATATCTAGAGTATAATCAATAGCTCCAAAAGCTAAACGTGATATATTTTCTGAGGAAGCTGCTATATTTTGAGAGTTTATAACACCCTTTGCACTTTCTATAAGTGGGATAATATCTAATTTTATTTTTAATCTATTAACTAAATAAGTAACATCTTCACCTTTTTCACATTTGGGTAAAATTACACCATCTATATTGGAAGTATTAATACATTCTATATCTTTTTCAAAATAAGGGCTTTTCAAGCTATTAATTCTTATATATAAGGGCTTTTTTCTAGGTTCATTGCTTAGCCTTAAGGCTATATCTCTTGCGCTATCCTTTTCATTTGTGGCTACTGCATCCTCTAAATCAATGATAATTGCATCAGCTTCACTTGATAAAGCTTTTCTAATGCGCTTTTCATTATTACCTGGTACAAAGAGAAAACTTCTATATAATCTCATTATAAGTTTTATATCACTTTATTTTATAACAATCAATTATGTTAGTCTCCCAACTTCGCAAGTTGAATTTTCCGCATCTGTCCCTCAATCTTTTACTTCGCAAGTTGAAGGAATCTTTGATATGTTAGAAAACTTAGTTATTGCAACTACACCTGGTATAGATTTTGGTAAAAATAACTCAAACAACTATATTCGCTTTACCTATACGTATATAAGATATATATACCATTTAAAAGTAAGAAGTGCTAAGTGATAACATAAAAAATAACAAAATAAAAAGTTGTTAATAACTTCTAATATAGAAATTTATAAAGTAGTTTTTACATAATTTTTTTAATTCTGCCCTCTATTGTATAATAAATTGGCTGTTTTAATTCATTTATAAAATTTATTAATCCGTCTAAATCTGTTGGCCCTATTTCTCTGTTTCTGCCATTCTTTAAAACTGTAAAACCATCACCACCATCAGCAAGAAAAGAATTAACAGTTATCTTATAAATTCTGTTATCATCAAGTGGCACATTGTTGTTATCTACAATATTTATTATCCTTTCGTTAATATCCTTGTTTGCATCCCACGTGTATGAAAGCCCGGATATTTGTAGCATCCTTGGATAATCTTCAGTCTGCCATTGTTGTCTTAATAGTTCTTTTATTTCATTACCTGTCAGCTCCATTTTAACCAACGTATTACCAAATGGCTGTACTGAGTACAAATCTCCATAAGTAACCACACCTGCCTTTATATCATCTCTAATGCCGCCTGGATTCATAAATGCAAAATCTGTGTTCATTTGCCAATTTTGTGCATCCGCTATTAGATTGCCTAGTGCTGACTCACCTGCTTCGTTTTGCTGTCTTGTTATATCAACTTCACTCACCGTTATCTCTCTATTTATTATAGGATTTACTTGCTCAACTGCTTTATTTACCAAGTCCTCTACCGCAGCATCAGGTTGTAAACCGACACCTTCATCAGCATAGGTTGTTATAATTTTAGAAGTTTTTTCAACTATATCACCACTTAACCTATCTATAGCAAAATCTATATCTGTATAAGCTGTG
>JAXHVM010000163.1 GCA_034189185.1 Deferribacterota bacterium | reverse complement strand
GACTGTATCACCTAAATATGCACCCTTTCTCTCTTTATTAATCACACTATAATAAATCTGGCCAGCAGTAATACTGCAATCTTTTGATGTTGATGAGGTTAAAAATCTCTCATAATGACCTAGATCTAAATCTGTTTCAGCACCATCATCTGTCACATATACTTCCCCATGCTGAAAGGGGTTCATTGTCCCTGGATCAACATTTATATAGGGATCTAACTTTTTTATTAAAACTTTATAACCCCTGCTTTCTAGCAAAGTACCAATAGAAGCCGCTGTTATCCCTTTACCAAGTGAGGATAAAACACCTCCTGTTATAAAAATAAACTTAGTATCCATTAATCTCCTTTTTAGATCTTCTTTTATAATTGTTATTAATATTTTATTTTTATTTTACATAATGTAAATTGCTTCATTAAATAGTATCACAAATATATTTATTAGAAACAATATTATTAATAATTAAGCACAAAACATAGTTTAACATAATTTTATTGATATAATAAGGGCAAACAATTTTTACAAGTTTATAATTGTTTATAAATATAAAATTTAAACATATTTTTCTATAAGTTCTCTCATAGTTTTTACAGCATCATATATGCCTACATATATACTTCTAGCTATAATAGAATGGCCTATGTTTACTTCATATAGAAATTTAAGATCTAATATCTCTTTAATATTGTTATAATCAAGGCCATGGCCTGCACTAACAAGTAGGCCTAGATCCTTAGCGTAATTAGCTGCCTCAATAACTCTTTTGAGTTCTATCTGCTTCTGCTCCCCAACAGCATCTGCAAAGTGTCCAGTGTGTATCTCAACAACCTCACTCCCTGCTCTGTAAGAGGCTTCAATCTGCTTCTTATCAGCATCAATAAAAGTACTAACCCTTATCCCACTATTCTTTAATTTTTCTATAACCCTTCTATAAAATTCTACGTTACCAGCTACATCAAGTCCACCTTCTGTTGTTAACTCTTCTCTTTTCTCTGGCACAAGGCTGCACATATCTGGTTTATATTTTAAAGCTATATTAATAATCTCTTCACTACAAGCCATTTCTAAATTTAATCTCGTTTTAATGGTGTTTTTCAATAACATAAGATCTCTTTCTTGAATATGTCTTCTATCCTCCCTTAGATGTATTGTTATACCATCTGCACCTGCTAACTCAACTAATACAGCACATCTTACAGGATCTGGCTCTTTTGACAACCTAGCCTGCCTAACTGTTGCAACATGATCTATATTTACTCCAAGTTTCACCATCTATGCCACCTCTCACAACATTAAATGCTCACTAACTCTCTACTAACTGTTTCAATTAAGTAATCTGCTAATTTACTAATTTTGTTTAAATCTTCACCTTCTAATAATAATCGTAGTGCATTCTCAGTACCTGATTTTCTAATTAATACCCTACCTTTGCTCCCTAAGTCACTTCTTACTTTATCTAGCGCTATTTTTGTCTTTTCTAGCTGTTCTATGGCAATCTCTTTCTCAAGCTTAATATTTTTCTGAACCTGTGGTAACATATTAATACACTTCTTTAGCTCACTTAATCTTTTATTCTTTTTTATCATAACCTTCAACAATTGAAGTGCACTTATTAATCCATCTCCGGTAGAATTATGCCCTAAAAAAACAATATGACCAGATTGTTCCCCACCTAAAATAATACCGTTACTTAACATTGTCTCAACAACATATCTGTCACCAACAGGGCAAGAAATTACTTTAATTCCCCTATTATTCAAACTAAGCTTAAGCCCCATATTACTCATAACATTTGCAACAATTGCTGAATTATTTAGCGCATTTATCTCATTTAAATATATGGCACATATACCTAAGATATAATCCCCATTAATAACAGAGCCATATTCGTCAACAAATATAACCCTATCTCCATCTCCGTCAAAAGATATTCCTAGATCTGCCTTTTCCTCAATTACTTTCTTAGCCAAACCATCTGTAAAAGTAGATCCACAGCGTTCATTTATATTATATCCATCAGGATTATTATTTATTGGGATTACTTTAGCACCTAATTCACTAAATGCAAGTGGAGCAATTTTATAATTAGCACCATTTGCACAATCTACAACAATTTTAATATTTTTTAGATCAATGTCTTTATCAAAGGTTGTCTTTACATACTCAACATATCTCCATATAGCTGTCTCTATTCTATATGCCTTACCTATAGATTTATCTGAAACTTCTAAATTATTTGATAGTATAAAATCCTCAATCTTTTCCTCTAATGCATCAGATAGTTTTAAACCCTTTGATGAAAAAAATTTTATGCCATTGTCATAATATGGGTTATGAGAGGCTGAAATTACAACTCCTGCATCAGCCCTTAGGCTTCTTATTAAAAATGCAATTGCTGGAGTTGGCATAACTCCAACTAATGTTGCATTTATGCCCATAGAACATATGCCAGATACAATTGCATATTCAAAGAGATATCCAGATACCCTAGTATCCTTGCCAACAACTATATAGTGCTCTTTATTTCCATTTTTAAATAACTTAGCTGAGGCTTGACCTAATTTTAAAACAAAATCAACTGTTAAAGGATATTTATTAGCTTTACCTCTAATACCATCAGTCCCAAAAAATCTTTTCATTTACTTAATTTAATCCTTACACTATCAGGTACAATATTTATTAATTCAACATCTTTTTCAATCAATTTATAGTCAATTTCTTTCAAATATACACCTGGTCTCTTGATATCACTAGTATCTACAAACACTTTGATAATATAGTCAAGCGATGTAGTTGTCAATATGTCTGATCTAGCTCTCAACCTAATTTTAACAGATTTTGGAATATAATTTATGACTTTTAATCTATTGTTGGCTATTTCAATAGCCACATTATTAAAGGTCTTTTCAATTATTTCTTCCTCAAAATCTAGTTTAACATTAACACTTCTTGGACTTATATCCTTTATATTATTTCCATACATTAAATCTACATCAACCGTTCTATCACTATCTTCTTCAGAAATATCTATAGGGAAGGTCTTTATTGATGTTACATCTTTAATTTCCCTTTCTGAACCACTTATAGTTATATAAAAAGGCTTAACCTCAATATTTTCCAAATACAAACCTTGTTTAACTTTTCCTATGATCTGTGGAACAACCTTTACTTTTTTTGTTGTTAGTCTATCAATTGTTATAATAATTTTTTTTGGTGTAAAATCTAATATCTTTATACCAGGTGGTACCCTAATATCACTTCTTTTAATAAAATACTCATTTTTACCAGCATTTAAATCATTAACGTCAACTATGGCTTTTACACTGCCTGATTTAACATTATTTATTAATAAGCTACTTCCCCTTAAAACAACATTTATAAACTTAACCTCTGGATTAACACTACAGTTATCTGGCACATTAACAATATCAACAGGCGCATAGACTGTAATTGTCGTATATTCCGATGATGATACAATAAACCAAAGAAATATTGCAAAAACTACACTTAAAACCTTTAGGCCTAAATTACTTTTTAAATTAAACTTCATCATACTTTATCAGCTTCTTCTATTATTAGAAGATTTAGGGTATCTCTAATAGTATCAATATCTAAATCAGTTGTTATCTTACCTCCTCTTGATATAGATATTGATCCCCTCTCCTCACTAACAACAATACATACAGCATCTGTCTCCTCTGTTATACCTATAGCCGCCCTATGTCTTGTACCAAATCTTCTATCTAGATTCTCTATTTTTGTTAAAGGCAGTATGCTGGCTGCATATAAGATTTTATTATTTGAAACAATAACTGCCCCGTCATGCAAGGGCGAATAGGGGATAAAAATACTTATCAAAATATCCCTCGATACAACTGCATCTAACTTTGTGCCCGCCTGTATATATTCATCTAACTTATTGTTTCTCTCTATAACTATAAGAGCACCAATCTGCCTATTTGCAAGCACAATTACTGCTTTTATAATCTCATCTAAATAGGAAGCCATTTCTGTACTCTTATTATTACCCCTTATACGAGGCTCTCCTAAGGCAGCCAATACCCTCCTAAACTCAGGCTGAAAGACAATAATCAGTATTAAAAATAAGTATGATGTGAAGCTATCTAATAACCACGAGGTGGTGGTTAGTTTCAGCATATTAGAAA
>JAXHVM010000162.1 GCA_034189185.1 Deferribacterota bacterium | reverse complement strand
CTTATGGAATACGTTACATTAACATAATTTTGATAGTAATTGAATAATTTGTTGTTAAATTATACAATTATACACTAAGTCAATATAATAAAAAATTAAGAGGTAGGTTATGAATACTAAAATTTACAAATTTTTATTTTTTGCATTTATTATTTTTACAATCTCTAATTATACTGCTGCATTGAAATTGCCAAAAATTAACACAGAGGTTATAGATATTTTAAATAAATACAATGAAACAGTAAGTAAATATGAAAATCTTACCACTATATACAACAGCTTGAAAGATAGTGAAATAAACACAACTTTAAGCAATACTAAGAAATCCCTTGATAGTGAAATTAATGAAGTCAAACAATATATCACTAATATTAAAAATTTGGCTGAAAACACAGATGACAAGGCAAAAGATTCTCTTTTAGAAAAAACTGGGAATAAATTGCTTGAGGTTAACAAAACATTAGATACTTTTGAGAATGAACTAAATAAATATAAAAATCTTGATCAGTAAATTGCTTCTTATCATTGACCATAAGAGATTGACTATAAAAAGACTATAAATTTGATTTAATAAAGATATTTAAATAAGGCAGTAAAAATTTAATTGATTGCATAGTGATTTCAAAGTGGGCGGATAATGCATATTTATAATCTATACTTATTTTTACTTTGAAACATTTTTAAATATTTTCATTTAATCTTAATTATCTTTCCTACACCAAATTCTATAAAATCTTTTTGATACTCTTCTTTAAATAGTTCTCTACATCTATCCCCAGAGCAATGAGAGGGAGCCACTTTTTTCACCCCGATTTCTTTAATTATATTAACAACAGATAATGGAGGACGGTGTAAGCCACCAACAACTAAATATATCTCATCCTTCTTTGTTAATTTTTTTGCTTTTTCAACAATATTTACAACCCCGGGATGAGCACAACCGGTAATAATTATTAATCCTTGTCTCGAGTCTACAATCAGGGATTGCTCTTCTGGAGGTCCATAAAGCTCTCCAGTAGTATAGACAAAATCAGAGATTTTTCTAGGCTCAGAAACATTTATAAATTTTGCTCCTTTACCGGCTATCATATTCCTAAAGGAATCTGGAAAGGATGCAGGGATAAAGACAGTAACCTTACTATTTTTCTTCAAAAATCCTTCCAACCCACCTGCATGATCATCATGAATATGAGAAATAACTACCTTACTGATTGATTTGGGGTCGATATCCATCTTTTGCAAGTTTGAAAGTAAAACTTCTGAATCTCCTCCAGTATCAAACAATATACGCTCTGCCGAGGTATCTATTAAGCATCCAAAACCCCATGATGTTTTCAACTTAGGATTTATTTGATAATTATCATAAACCGAAGTTAAGATTATCTCTGGTTTTTCTTCACTTTCTGCTCCAATAGAAATTTCAGGTGAAGCCATTCTTTCAGCTTGTGTTAAAAACCAAATTCCTGTTCCTAATAAAATAAAGAGCCCAATTGAAATTAGGATTTTGAGATTCATATTAATCAACCTCTATTATTCTCCCTACTCCCCCTTCAACATATATCTCTGGATAGAGAGCTTTTATCTCTGACTTATATTGGCTGCAGTGGGTTGGACAAATAAAATCCAAACCTTTCAGGGATTCAGGTCTGTTTCCATGCAAGCCTCCTAAAATACCGTAAATTCTATCAAATTGAGAAGCCACTTGAAGTATGTACTCCATTTTTGGATGTGAGCACCCCGCTATAATCATAATGCCCTTTTCTGTTTTAATACAAAGTGACTGCTCTATTCCTTCTAGCTCTCCTGTAGAGTAAATTCCCTCATAGAGTTTCCCTGGATCTTTCATCTTAATAATCTCTTTTATAGACTTAACTCCTCGAAATGAAGGGGGAATCCAAAGCTTAACATTGTTGTTTTGCTCTATAAAAGATGATAGACCTCCTATATGATCAAAGTGATTATGAGATATAAAAACATCCTGGATCTCTCTGGGATTAATTCCAAGCTTTTGCATGTTTGAATGTAAAATAGTTCCACTTGCTCCTGTATCAAAAAGTATTTTTCTATCTTTGGTTTCTACCACGGCGGAAAAGCCCCAATCAGGCCGGAGGTCTTTTCTAATAGAGGTATTATCATAGATAATTGTGATCTTCATCTATACTCATCAAAGCTGATGCAATCTTTTATCTATATTCCCATCGGGAAGCATCGAATCTGGATGTGGTTCCCCTCTCTCTTCCATTTGATAACGAATACAGCTCTCCCAATCTCCTTTACAATAAAGCTCCACCCACTTTTCATCTAACATACCTTCTTCATAGAATCTTTTCATTGGGCATACTGGATACCATTTGCAATCTTCAAGTAATACCTTCATCTTTTTGTAACTTTTTCTCATTTCTTTTTTAAAAGAAGGGTTATGGAGAAGTGCAGCGGGATGTGTTAAAGGAAGTATCTTCTGTCCTTCGCTAAAAAAAAGCTTACCATAGACTGTATAAAAATCTTTTCTGGATGACAACAAAATGGCATATTTCCTAAAGATGTATTTAGTTGCATAGTAACCTAGAGGGACCAACACCCTTGGATTTATCAATTCAATCTCTCTATCTAGGTACCAACAACACTTCTCAATTTCATCTTCTTTCGGCTTCCTATATTTTGGAAGCATGCATTTAATTAAATTTGTCATATATAATTCTTCTCTATTAAGGTTAGCTGATTTTAGTAGTTCGTCTAATACCTTTCCAGAGGGGCCTATAAACATTCTTCCATCTCTGTCTTCCTGTTCTCCCGGTGCTTGGGCAATTAACATAAGCTTTGCATCTAACTTTCCCTCCCCGCAGAGAGCATTTGTTCTGCTCTCAGATAAGCTACATTTCCTGCAATTCTTAATCTCTCTGTTTAACTGATCATAGTCCATATTCCATTTAACTTATTATGTTATTATTTTAAAGTTCATTTCTAACTAGATTTACAGACAGACCTATATTTTGCTGCCATTAAATACTATTTAATATTCATTTAACTTTGACATCTTCTTTGTTAGTCTATCAATCTATTTGCTTTCTTAAATATGTTGGTATCTCAAGCTCTTCTTCATTATATTCATCAACACTTCTCAAACCTTTATCTTTATTTTTAATATTCTTAACCTTCTTAATAATTGATTCTACTCCAACATTAGTATTTTTATAGTCATCTATCTGTACAGTCTTTTCATCAGAAGCACTATCTATACCTGTTGCAACGATTGTTACCCTGATCTTTTCCTTCATTGATTCTTCTACAACAACACCTTTAAATATCTCAGCATTATCACTGGCATTCTCGTATACTAGCTGAGCAATGTTCTGTATCTCATACATGGTCATATCATTACCACCACTAATATTAATTAAGATTCCACTTGCACCTTTAATATTCACATCGGCTAATAAAGGTGAACTCAATGCTCTTCTAGCTGCCTCCTTATCTCTATTTTCATTAGATGCCTCGCCAATTCCCATAAGTGCTAAACCTTTTGATTCCATAATCGTTTTAATATCTGCAAAATCAACATTAATATATCCATCACTATTTATAGTATCAGCTATACCTTGTGTTCCCTGTCTTAACACATCATCAGCAATTTTAAATGCCTCAAGAAAGGGTGTAGACTTATCAATAATATCTAAAATCTTATCATTAGAAACAACTATATAAGTATCCACATAATCTTTAAGCAGATTCAAACCCTCTCTTGCAAATTTGTTTCTTTTCTTGCCTTCCCAATAAAAGGGAGTAGAAACAACTGCAACAGTTAAAGCACCCAAATCTTTAGCAATACTTGCTATAACAGGAGCTGCGCCTGTACCAGTTCCTCCACCCATCCCTGCTGTTATAAATACCAAATCTGAACCCTTCAATGCTTCGCCAATAGTCTCTGTATCTTCAATAGCAGCTTTTCTGCCTATCTCTGGATTGCCACCGGCACCTAAACCTTTTGTTAGTGTTGAACCTAACTGAATCTTTACTGGTGCCAAACTATTAGCTAACGCTTGCGCATCAGTATTTGCTGCGATAAATTCAACACCCTCAACCTTACTTCTTATCATATTGTTTATTGCATTACCACCAGCACCACCTATACCTATAACTTTTATAACAGCGCCTTTCATTGTTTCATCTAATTCAAAC
>JAXHVM010000161.1 GCA_034189185.1 Deferribacterota bacterium | reverse complement strand
TGATGAAATAGAGGTAGAGGAAAGAGAAAAAGTATTAGAATTGTTTGGCGAAAATAGCTCTGTTACATCATATTTTCAGGATATAACAGATAATATGTATAAAAAAGTCTTTTTAGATAAAGAATCATCTAACATTCAGGTACTACGAAATGACGGAGAAACCCTCTCGGCCAATAAATTATCTGGCGGAACATTTGATCAATTATATTTATCAATTAGAATAGCCCTTGGAGAAAAGCTATTAAAGGATGAAAAGGGATTCTTTATAACTGATGACCCCTTTATAAAATCAGATTCAAAGAGGTTAAAAAATCAGATATCAATGCTTAAAAAGATAGTAGATTATGGCTGGCAAATATTATTTTTTACAGCAAAAGAAGAAGTAATAAATGTATTCAGAGATGATATTAGAGAAAATCGTATTAATTACATAAAACTAAATCAACTATAATAATGGAAAAATTTTTTAGGTTTTTACATATTTTTTTAGCTTCAATAATAATATTTAATGTTTTTTTAATTGTCCTTCATATATATTCTTCAAATAAAACACTTAATACATATAAAGAAAACTTAACTGAGCTTGGGTTATTTCTGCTAAAATCTTTTGAAATGGGCAATCGTTTATATATGATAACTATAGGCCATACAGAACATAACCTAAAAAATTATGTAGAGGAATTTAGAAAACAAAAATCAATTAAAAACATACTAATATATGACAACAATAAGAATGTTATAACATCAGCGTACAATGAAAATATTCCAGAATTAAAAACTAACCTAGAAAAACTAACGATTTTTTTTAATGATAGGGAATTTGTAATATATGAACCCTTTACTATTGCACTAAGAAAAATAAGGAGGCTAGAGGGTAAATTCTACACCGACAATAAAAGGGGTCCTATACCTTTAAATGAATTAAATATTGCTATATCCTTAAATAACAATGGTTATATAGCTTTAAAAAAACACACTAATTCCTATCTTATATTAAGTATAATAACACTCTCTCTTATTATAATTACATATTTTTTTATATTAAAACTAATAAGATTATATAGAAAATCAGAACATATGCGTAAAGCTTCTGAAAGGGATGCACAATTGGGGAAATTTTCAAATATTCTTGCCCATGAAATTAAAAACCCCTTAGGGACTATAGATGGTTTTTTAAGCTATAGCATATCCAATATAAATTCAGATGAAATAAAAGAATACCTATCTAAAAGTCAAGAGGAGCTAAAAAGGATAAACAAATTAGTAAATGATTTCTTGTATTATGGGAGAGAGATTAATTTAAACAAAACAAATATAAATATATTAAGTATAATTGATAAAACAATCTCACTTTTATCCTATGAGATAAAAGAAAAGAAAATCAATATGGATGTTAGAGGTAATGATTTTTATATATATGCAGATAGAGATAAGATTCTACAGGTTTTTATGAATATAATCTTAAATGCACTACAATCTTCACCACCAAATGAAAAAATTGTGATAGAATTAAAAAAAAATAAAAGAATTTTTATAACAAACAATGTTAAAGAAAAAATAGCAGTGAAGGTCTCTAATCTTTTTGAGCCCTTTTATACAACAAAATCAAAGGGGAGTGGATTAGGTTTATCTATATCTAAAAAATTAATGGAATTACACGGCTTTAACATAGATATTGCATCCTTAGAGCCCTTTACAATAATATTAATATTTGGGCAGTATTATGAAAAAAATCCTAATAGTAGATGATGAAGCAAGTCACAGAACGATGTTGAAATTGCACCTTGAACATGAAGGATATAAAACTGAAGAAGCTTCTAATGGGCTTGAGGCCCTAAATCTAGTAAAAAAACACAAGTTTAGTGTTATGTTACTTGACCTAAAGATGGATATTCTTGATGGTCTAGCACTGCTAGAAATAATTAGAAAACAAAATATAGATCTACCAGTTATTGTTATAACAGCAGTGGGGACAATAGAAAAGGCAGTTAAAGCAACAAAACTTGGAGCAGTAGATTTCATTACAAAGCCAGTAGATATGAACTATCTTCTTGAATTACTAAAGAAAATTAGACCAACTAAATCTATTAACAGTGAAGCTAGCAAAGAGAGTTTTGTTTTTGAGGGCGTATTTCATCATGACAGTCCTATGAAGGATGTTGTAGAAAATCTAAAATTAGTTGCCCCCACTGATGCTAAGATACTAATCTTAGGGGAATCAGGTGTTGGCAAAGAGATAGTAGCAAAGGCAATACATAAAAATTCAAAAAGAACAAATAATCCTTTTATTGCGGTAAACTGTGGTGCAATAAATGAAAACTTAATTGAATCAGAACTCTTTGGACATGTAAAAGGTGCCTTTACAGGAGCAATTAACGATAGGATTGGAAAATTTGAAGAGGCAAATGGAGGCACCCTATTTTTAGACGAAATAGCGGAATTACCTTTATCATCTCAAGTAAAACTCCTTAGGGTACTCCAGGAAAAAACTATTGAAAAAATTGGCTCTACAAAAAAAATAAAGGTTGATGTGAGAATAATAGCAGCTACTAACAAAGATTTAAAAACACTAGTAGAAGAAGGCAAATTCAGGGAAGACCTTTTTTACAGAATAAATGTTTTCCCTATAATTATCCCACCTCTTAGAGATAGAAAGATGGACATTCCCTTGCTTGTTGATTTTTTTATAAAAAAGTATGCAAAAAAATATGAAAAAATCATTTTAAATACCACAAATGAATTTATGGATAAATTATATAAGTACAATTTTCCAGGCAATGTTAGGGAGTTAGAAAATCTAATTGAGAGAGCTGTTATTATTGCAAGAAGTGAAAAATTAGATATTGACTTGCTTCCAGAGTTAAAAAATTCAGAAGACGTTACAATTGATAATCTAAATATAAATAACAAAGAAATAGAGCTTATTAAAACTGCCCTTAGGAAAGCAAAGGGTAATAAAAGTAAAGCAGCTAACATATTGGGTATCTCTAGAAAAAGCTTATACAATAAAATCAAAGAATATAATATAAACATATAGAACATGTGTAATTTTTCTACATATTGTGTAATTATTACATAGACTCAATAATACAAAATCCGGCCAAAGATCATTAATATTAAGGAATAAAGCCTAGTTGTTATTTTGGCATAACATTTGCACTATTATATAGTACAACACATTATATGGAGGTGTGAAATGAGAAAAATATTTGCAACAGCACTAATTTTAGCATTTGTGTTGTTTTTTACAACACAATCTTTTGCTTATGGTCAACCTAGCAGAGGTAATAGGGGAAGTGGTTCTAATGGAACTGGTACATGCCCACGTATGTCCCAAAATTATAATAGCACTACTACTAATCAATTTAATGCACCAAGGGCTCAAGGACAAATGGGCCAGCAAAACGGAGACAGAGATAGACAAAGAATAATGGATCCAACTAACCCAAATTGTCCCTACAATAACTACTAATAGAGGCATAAAATGAAAAGAATATTGACACTTGTAACAATCTTAATATTTTTTACAGCCTACAGCAGCTCTTTTGCACAAATGTCACAAGGCCGCTCTGTAAAACAACAGCCAAATAATTCACAACAGGTTCGTAAGGGTGGAAAACAATTTAATCAAGGTCAATCAATGACAGAAAGTGAAGCAAAAAATATAATCCAAAACTACATTGATCAAAATCCATCATTTGGCTTTGAGGCAATTGGATATGCCACTTTTACAACACCCAAAGGAACAAATGCCTACGTATTTGAACTGGAAACTAAAGATGATGTAAAATATATGATTCTCATTAATCCAAATGGCTTTACACTTGGTCCTACAATAGTTAAAAACTATTAATAACATTTAAGGGCAAAAGATTATTCAATCTTTTGCCCTTTCTTAAAATTATCTGCTATACCTTTAAATAACATAAATTAAAACCATTAAAAATCTAAAATATATTGTATATTATAAAATAGTATTGACTATACATTGCATTGAAACAGTATAATGTTTTAAATTTAATTATTTATATATTTTCCTATATAATAGGACAATTTATTTGCTTAGATAATAAAACACAAAATCTATAACATATATCATTAAAAAGCTATATAGATTTACAAGTATCACAGGTGATTTACAAGTATATACTGCATGTAACATAAAAAGATTAGATAAACATTA
>JAXHVM010000160.1 GCA_034189185.1 Deferribacterota bacterium | reverse complement strand
GGCAAACCCCTTAATGAGATTTACAATTTAGAAGAGGAATTTAAGACAGATTTTATTACCTATAAGATGAGTGAATTACAAGATATTGCTTTAGAAAAAAGAGCTTTGATTGATAAACAACTTAATGAATTAGAATATACAAAATACACTATAAAAGAGCAAAAAAGCAATTTTTGGCCTAAGGTTGACTTACAACTTGCATATAATAGATATGACAATAAAGCAGAAATGGAAGAGCATGAGGCTATATTTTATGCTGGTCTAACCTATAATATTTTTGATGGTCCTGGTAGATATTATAAGGTAACAGCACAAAAAGAAGCTTTATATGCATCACAGAAAAACCTAATGGAAGCTAAGAGAACGATAAGGTTAGAAGTTAATAATGCTTATAGGGATATAGAGAGGTCCTATGCCAATTACAACACTGCTATCCATTTAGTAAGGGAGGGTAAGATTAACTACGAACAAGCGTTAAATGAATATAGGGTTGGTAAAGGTGATATAATAGCTTTGCTTCAAGCTGAGATTAATTATGCAAGAAGCAGGATAACCCTAATTCAACAAAAAATGAATTATAGTATAGCAATTAGCTCTTTAGAGAGGGCAGTTAATATGAAGATTTTATAAATTAAATATTTTTAAATAGATGGTGAATATAATGCTTAGAAATTTGTTAAATAGAAGAAATTTAATTATAGTGACAATAGTTATAATATTAGTGATTGTGATGTTTTTATTTTTAGATACCTCTAGCGATGCAAAGATAGAGGAAGTTGCTGTGGCAGAGTATGGAACAATAACCTCTTTCGTTGAAGCAACAGGGGTTGTTAGAACACAGGTAGGAGCAAGTATAAATGTTGGAACTAGGGCTTCTGGTACTTTAGAAAAACTCCCCTATAAAGTTGGTGATTATGTAGAAAAAGGAGAGCTTATTGCATTAATTGATGATAGGGAATTACAGGCAAGCCTTAGAAATGCAAAGGCTACATTGGAAAGATTGAATGTGGAATTAGAGATGATAAAAAATACTTATCCATTACAGATTGAAGAGGTTAAATCACGACTTATGGCAAATAAATCAAATTTAGAGTATGCAAAGAAGAATTATGAAAGAGAGAAAAAATTATTGGAAAAGGATTTTACAACACAAGACAGTGTTGATAGGGCAAAAACAAATAGGGATATTGCTCTTTCAGACTATGAGGTCACAAAATCAACCTTGGCAAGATTAAAGGAAGAATTTAAAGATAGAAAAGCTAGTGTAATAGCCAATATTAAAGCCCAAGAGGAACAAATAAATACTATTGAGATTGCTATATCATATACAAAGATATATGCACCAATCTCAGGTTATGTGGCTCAAGTTTTAAGACATGAAGGTGAAACAGTGGTAGCACAACTAAACGCTGAAAACCTTATTACATTAATAGATCCCACCAAACTTGAAGTATATCTATATATTGATGAAACAGATGTGACAGAGGTGCACGAAGGAAGTAAAGTTAATTATTATGTTGGAGCACTGCCTAATAAATGGTTACAGAGTGAAATTAAAACAATATGGCCTCAACCAATTAGTTCAGGCAATATTGTATATTACGTTGCAGTTGTTCCTGTGCCTGTAGATGATGTAAAGCTTATTAAGCCAAATATGACAGTTCATTCAAGAATTACAACAAAGGTTAAGCCAGGGGCATTAGTTATACCTATTGAAGCGTTAAAATTTGTTGACGGCGAGACTGTTGTATATAAGGTTGATGGCAATAAACTAAAGAAAATTAATGTAGAAGTTGGACTTAAAGGTGACAAAGAGATAGAAATTGTAAAAGGCTTAGAAGAAGGCGATAAGGTTGCAATTAAATTTGAATTACCCGAAGATTAAGGCATAAAATAGATGGCTACAAACAGGTTAATTTCAATATCTAACATCAAAAAAACCTACTTTTTAGGTGAAAAGAAGGTAGAAGCTTTAAAGGGAGTGAGCTTAGATATCAATGAGGGTGATTTTATATCTATAATGGGGGTATCTGGCTCTGGTAAGAGTACACTATTATATATATTGGGCTTGATGGATACAATGACTGATGGTGAATATTTTTTTATGGGACAGAATGTAAGGGATCTTCCATTGGAGGATTTAGCTGGTATTAGAAACTCTCATATTGGTTTTGTCTTTCAGCAATTTCACTTAATAGATTATCTAAGCGCATTAGAGAATGTTTTGCTTCCCCTTATCTACTCAAAAAAAGAGGTTAAAGAGCCCTATTTGCATGGTAAAGTACTTATGGATAAACTTGGTTTATCTAATTACTATAATAATAAGCCATCAGAGCTCTCTGGTGGTGAACAGCAAAGAGTGGCAGTTGCAAGGGCATTAGTAAATGAGCCAAAAATAATATTAGCTGATGAGCCAACTGGACAACTTGATCTTAACACGTCAAAGGATTTAATGAATATCTTTTGTGATCTCAATAATGAGGGAAAAACAATTGTACTAGTAACACACGACCCTGATATGGCTAAATATTCAAAGAAAATTATCAATATTAAAGATGGAATGTTTATAAATTAACTAGATGAATTATTTTAAGGTTCATATTTTTTTAAAGGAATTATACAAATCGATTGTTCATTATAAAATAAGGCTTTTTTTTTCAATATTAAGTGTATCCCTTGGCATTGGCACAATGGCTTTAATTGTAGCCTCAATAGAGGGTGCAAATAAGAAGGCCTATGAAATATTTGATGTTTTTGGGCCAGATGCGGTTCTTGTTATTGGAGGTGGTAATACTAGCAACCCCTTTTCACGTGGTAAAACCTTAACAATTGATGATGCTATTTCAATTAAAAAAAATGTCTCAAATGTAACCGAGGTAATACCAAGGGTACTATTTTCACCTGTGGTTGTTGAAAGTGGTAAGAATAACTGGTCAACAACTGTTATAGGGACAACGGAGAATTATTTTACTTCTCTAGGAGCAGAAATTAGAGCAGGTAGGGCTTTTAATATATTAGAGGTGGAAAATAAGGATACTGTTGCAGTTATTGGTTCTAAAGTGGCAGATGAATTATATAAAGATAATATAGATAAAATTAACGATAATATGACATTAACTATTGGACTCTTACCTGTAAAAGTCATTGGCATACTTAAGGAAAGAAGTGGGTTAGATATTTCACAAGATTTAAACGATCGCATAATTATGCCAATTGGAGCAGTTACAAAAAGGTTGTTAAATGATGAAAAATATGTGGCAAATTTATGGTTTAGGACAAAGGGCGATATAGATAGCGCAATAGAAAGTGCTAGAGCACTTTTAAGGTTTAATCATAAAATACCAAGGGATCAACCTGATGATTTTCGTATTGTAACATCTAAAAATATTTTAAAACAGATGAAGCTACTTTCAAATAATCTTATATTATTTTTGGGTATTGCTGGCATAATATCTTTGATAGTTGGTGGCTTTATTGTGGCTAACCTAACATATATAAGTATAAAACAGAGAAATAAAGATATAGGTATAAAATCTGCTTTTGGAGCAACTAAGAAAGATATTGCCCTGTTTTTTTTAGCAGAGATAATAGTTATTACATTTATTGGCGGAATATTGGGTATATTGTGGAGTGTGCTAGGAGGCTATATATTAGAGCATGTTGGCAATATGATTATTTATATATCTTATAAGGTTATACTTTCAGCAATTCTTTTGAGTTTTATAGTGGGTCTCTTATCTGGTATAAGGCCTGCTATTGTGGTATCAAATATTGACCCAATAAAGGCTATTAAGGGACAGTAATGAAAAGGGTTAGACTATTCTTTGAGATTGCAATAAAGATGTTACTTGTTCATAAACAAAGAACAGCCCTTTCTATTTTAGGAGTCCTTTCAGGGATAGCTATGCTAATCTCTGTTAATAATATCTCAAGATCTACAATGGAGAATACTAAAGAACTACTTGAGAAATTTGGACCCGAATTGATTGTAGTGGAGCCTGCAAAGGTAAGGGTTGTAGGCAAAGGAAAGACTGATTATGTCCCTACTACTAAATTGAATTTTAGAGATGTTGAATTGATGAGGAATAATCTAATAGATGTTAAAAATATTGTACCTGTTGTGAATATGGGAGCTAATGCAGTATATTTAGGTAAATCAACAAAGACAACAATCTCAGGTGCCACAAAGGATATCTTTGATATGCGAAAA
>JAXHVM010000159.1 GCA_034189185.1 Deferribacterota bacterium | reverse complement strand
CTGACTGAGCGCGTTTGGGATCCTTCAATTATACCCGATTTGGTCAACTGCGGTATAGAATATGTTGTTATTGATGATTACCATTTTTTATCTACTGGCTATAAACAAGAAGATCTTTATAGCTATTATATAACTGAACACGAAGGCTTTGAATTAAAGATCTTTCCAATAGACAAAACATTGAGATATATTGTGCCCTTTAAAAGGATAGATAATGTGCTTGATTATTTAAAATCAATAAGTCAAAAAGGAAGCGCTTTGGGGATTATTTTTGATGATGGTGAAAAATTTGGTGTTTGGCCTGGCACCCATGATTGGGTTTATAAACAGGGATGGCTAAACCAGTTTCTCGATGCTCTATCAGCTGATGATGATGTAGAAAGTGTTTTATTTAAGGATATTGTCTCATCCTCAAAACCTATGGGAATTGCATATTTGCCAACTACCTCTTATTTTGAGATGGGAGAATGGTCTTTATTTGCTGATACCTATGAACTTTTTGATGAATGCCTCTCTTTTTTAGAAAAACACAAGATAAAAGAAAGGTATCAATATTTAATCAAAGGGGGTATATGGAAGAATTTTTTATCTAAATATAGTGAGGCTAATCATATACATAAAAGATTAACCGCTTTATCGAAAAAGATTTTAGAGTTAGAATCCTGCAATGAAATAAAAGAAAGCCTTCTAAAGGCTGAATGCAACGATGTTCTATGGCATGGTATTTTTGGGGGACTATATTTACCAAATCTAAGGAATAACACATATAAATTTATAATTGAGGCAGAAAGTGCATATAATAAATATATACAGTTAAGATATCCCTCTATAGACATATATGATTTAAATATGGACGGATACAATGAGGCAATAATGACTAGTGAGGATATATCTGCAATATTTTCATCAAAATACAATGGACAAATGATAGAATTAGACGTTTTAAAAGAACAGTTTAATCTAAACAACACCCTAACAAGAAGAAAAGAAGGCTATCACAAACAGATTTTGGAAAAAAGCCAAAATAATGAACCAAAGGAAGGTATCTCCACAATACATGAAATGGATTTACGCGCCACCGATGAATTAAAAAAATATTTAATATACGACTGGCATCCAAGACATTCCTTTATAGATCATTTTAGTGAAACCTTCAATATAGATGATTTTTATTATATGAGACCTATTGAATTAGGTGATTTTGTGAATAAAGAGGCTACCCTTATTGCTGATGAATTATCTGTTACATTCAAAAGAGAGGGTGGTATATACAAAAATAATTGTAAACACAATACATCAATCAAAAAAACATATTTATTAGAAAAAAACATAATAAATGAATACATAGAGATTGATACAGATTACCAAGATGAGCTTTATTATACAGTTGAATTTAACTTCCATTTCTATCATTTAGAGAATATTTTAGTTAATAATATAAATGCCAGTACAAACAATAGTGCAAAGGGTAAGATTTTTAAAATAAGTGACGGTGTCCTCAACAAAACAGTTAATATAGAATTAAACGATAGTAGTGAAATTTTTTGGTATTTTGTAAACACTGTTTATCAAACAGAAAAGGGAGCTAGTCTTTTACCTCAAGCAATCTGTTTATTGATACCTTTTAAATTTAAAAACTCACTTAAAAACACTTTAAAGCTCTATTTAGATAATATAAATGTCTGAATTAAGATTTGACCCATTAAAATCTAGATGGACAACTATTGCACCAGAGAGGGCCATTAGACCCTTTGATTTTAAAGAAAACAAATATTACTCTAATAACGAATCTTTTTGCCCCTTTTGTCCTGGGAATGAGGCTGCCTCACCAAATGAGATATTAAGGTTTAATGAGGCAAACTCAGACAATTGGGCTTTACGTGTTGTGCCCAACAAATTTCCTGCCTTTAAAGTTGAAGGGGATGTTAAAAGAAAAGGTTATGGACCCTATAATATTGTTGAAGGTATTGGTGCCCACGAGGTTGTTATAGAAACCCCAAAACATAATCTTTTATTAAAAGATTATAGTTTAGATATTTTATATAATATGTTTAGAGCTTTTAAATTAAGGATATTAGACCTAAGGAAAGATATTAGATTTAGATATATATTTGCCTTTAAAAATTTTGGGTTTACTGCAGGGGCAACTCTAACACACCCACACTCACAAATAATAGCAATGCCAATTATCCCAAATGCAATTAAATATATGTTAAAATCGGCAAAACAATATTATGCATCAAAGGAACGGTGCTTAATATGTGATATTTTAAATCTTGAATATGACCATAATGAGCGTGTTATAATAGAAAATAGCGATTTTGTAGCAATATGCCCTTTTTCATCATTTACACCCTTTGAAACAAGAATATACCCAATAAAACACTCACATGATTTTACGGCTACTGAGGATGACGAGCTTTTAGCACTTGCTAACTTAGTCAAGGAGATTCTATCTCGCCTTGATAACGCACTAAAAAATCCACATTTAAATATTATCTTGCACACTTCACCACCACTAATTAAACAACCTGCACATCCAGAATATTGGCACAGTATTTTTTATGATTATCATTGGCACTTAGAAATAGTTCCAAGGTTAACTGGAATTGCAGCATTTGAGCTAGCCACGGGCATAAATATAAATGTAGTAAAACCTGAAGAGGCAGCAAAGTTTCTAAAATACGTTAGCGTCAAATAATGCTGGAAATATTACATATAGCAAGCGAAGTATTCCCTTTTTCAAAAACAGGTGGACTGGCTGATGTTGCCTACTCACTACCAAAGGCTCAATTAGCTTTAGGAGCAAAAACAAAGGTTTTTACCCCCCTTTACAAGGATATTTATAATAATTTTAGTCTAGATAAAGTTATTTTTAATACAAATATTCAAACACAATGCGGGAATTTTAATTTTCAAGTATACAAGCACCTTTACAATGATCTTGAGTTTTACTTTTTTAGAAATGATCACTTCTTTTTCAGAGAAGGTTATTACTCAGAAAAGGGAGCAGAATATGGTGATAATTTTTTACGCTTTGGGTGTTTTTGTGAAGCAATATTACAATTTTTAGATTTTTTTGAATTAAACCCTCATATAATTCATATACACGATTGGCAGGCCTCTTTTATCCCAACCCTTATAAAGACTAAATACCCCTTTATTAAATCTAAAATTTTCTTGACTATACACAATATTACTTTCCAAGGCATATTTGATAAATACTGCCTACAAATGCTAAATATACCAGAATATTTATATAATATCGAGTTTTTAGAATTCTATGGTGCTGTCAATTTTTTAAAAGGGGCAATTGTTTTCTCAGATTTCATAACAACTGTTAGTCCAACCTATGCAAAAGAGATAACTTCACCTGAGTTTGGATATGGCCTAGATGGGCTATTAAGAAAATATCAACATAAATTAAAGGGAATTTTAAATGGTATAGATTATGAATTTTATAACCCTGAAAGGGACAATTTTATATATGAAAAATATAATAAAGAGAATATATATAAAAAAGAAACTAATAAAAATATGTTATGTAATAAATTATCACTGTCAAACAATAAGCCTTTATTTATATATATATCAAGATTTTCTGAACAAAAAGGAATAGATTTGATTGTAAACATGCTTGAAACAAAGGATATGTCAAATTTCACAATTGTAATCTTAGGTAGTGGCTCTATAGATATAGAAGAAAGACTAAAAGCTATTTCATCGTATAAAAATAATATCTATGTTTATATTGGATATAATGAGCCCCTAGCTCATAAATTATACGCTAGTGCAGATTTTCTTTTAATGCCTTCCCGCTTTGAGCCATGTGGGCTTTCTCAGCTAATAGCTATGAGGTATGGCACAATACCAATAGTAAGCAAAAGAGGTGGCCTAATTGATACTGTTAAAGATATAAAAGAAAAAGGCTATGGTTTTTTTGTTGACACCCTGAATGCCCATAGTATATACTATAATATGGAAAGGGCATATAATTTATATTGTGACAAAGAGCACCTATATAATATAGCCTACAAGTGTATGTCCTTGGACTTTTCTTGGCGCAAACATGCAGCTGAATATTTGAGGTGCTATAAGCTATCAATTGATTACAATGGAGATAGTTATGAAATATGAAGATTATAGCTATAAAGATCTTTACAAGATAGCAAAGGAAAAAAATATAAAAAATAGATCAAATATGTCAAAAAAAATGCTTATTGAAGCTCTTTATGC
>JAXHVM010000158.1 GCA_034189185.1 Deferribacterota bacterium | reverse complement strand
TACCTTTGAATAAATATTTTCGGCTCTTATAAGATAGACTTCATCTAAGCTTAAAAATAGTATATCTTTGCCATCAATTATTGGTAATTTTTTCAATTTATTGTTATCAAGAGACTCATTGGTTATATCAAATATATTTAGAGAGTATAGGCTAAGCTTTTGATCTTTGTCAAATAGTGGTGTTACATGAACTAATGCAAGCTTATTAACCTTATCTTTAATGTATGATTTATATGTTATACAAGATTCCTTGTTTTTATTTATTTTTTTAATTAGTTTTTCAAGACTAATAGCAAATTCTCTATTAATTTTAGCAAACATATCCTGATAAAAGGTTTTATCATTAGCTAAAAGTGGAGATTCAATTATAAACCTATCATTTACATATTCTACTTTGCCTTTTTCATTAAAAATGCAAACAACTGACACATATCGTTCCTGTAAAGTCTCCATAGGTTACTATAACTTATTTAAATTGCAAAAAATATCAATACAATAGGGGTGTTTTCGTTTACCATACAAAAATTAATAAAACATCTCACTGTCTAAATTTAACCATTCATTATTATTAGATTGAATTGTTGATTACAAATGACGAATATAACAATTGGGGGTAAATATTGAGAGGAATTTATTTTAATGCATTAAAGGAAATGTGCATTAATCTTTCAGCTTTAGAGAAACTTCAAAAAGTATTATCTAAGTTTGGATATAGCGAAAATTTCATTATCAGAGATAATGATAAAATTGATGATAGTCTCTTTTTAGAAATTTGTGATGAATTGAGAAGGGGGTTAAAACTCTCTAGTGAGGACTTTTACTCTATATATGGCGATTATTATGTTTCGTATACCTATAAAAAATATAAGAAACTTTTTAACATTGCTAATAATACCTATGAATTTTTATTAAAAATTAGTGATTTTCATAAAAAACTTTTAAATAAAATTAATGAAAATAGTTCCTTTCACTTTCATATACAACTCAAAGATGATGCCATACACTGCAAAATAAAACCCATTATAAATACTAGCTTTACAAGCTCATTAATTAAATCTATTGGTAGGATTTATAATGAATTGCCCTTTGTTGAGTATAAAGATAATGATACTTTTATAATTAAAATCTAGGTTAATATTCGCTAGCCAAAGCCCTTTTTTTGATATGCTTTTTTATGCTATCTCTCTTAATCTGAGGTATTCTATCAATGAATAATACTCCATTTAGGTGATCTATTTCATGTTGCACTATTCTAGCTGGCAATTCATCTAACTTTAAGCTAACTTCTTTGCCATCCTCATTAAGAGCCTTAAAATAAACTTTTTTAGCTCTTTTAACATCAGCATACTCACCAGGGATACTCAGGCAACCCTCCTCATAAACCTCTTCACCATCGTATTCTAATATTTCAGGGTTTATAAATTTATAAATCTTTGGAATCTCAGCCTGAGCATCAAAGTTAACAACAATTACTCTTTTAAGCACACCCACCTGTGGGGCTGCTAATCCAACACCTGGGGCTTTAAGCATAGTTTCTTCCATATTATTTAAAAGTTCAATAATCTCTTCATCTATATTATTAATTTCAGCACATTTAGCTCTAAGCCTTTTATCTGGATATTTTACTATATCTAACACCATAATATAGATATTAAATTAATTTAATTTTTTTTCAAGTTTTTAATATAGGCTGAAAAGGCCCTTTTAAAGCTCTCCCTTATATTATCATTTTCAATACTGTCATATATATATTCATATCCTCGCAGATCAACTTCAATATCCTCTTCTACCGTTTCATTTTTATCAATATCAAAGTAATTAATAACTTTAAATGATATTTTGTTAATTTTAAACCCTCTTTTTTGTAGTCTTGAAACTATCTCATCGTGCATAAATGATAATTCTTGTAATACTATATTATCTAGGACACCCACAATTAATCTATTGCCAGTAACTTTTATTGGTTTTGAAATCTGTGAAAAACACCCGTCAACTAAAACATCCCAAATACTAGAGATAATAAGTAGATTAGAGATGTTATTTTTAAAGCAATTTAGATTTTTCTTTAAGATACTTGATATTATTTCCATAGAATGTCCTCAATATAGTTAAGGAGTTTTTCAATTCCATAATAATTATATGTAGATATTTTAAAATAACTAATATTATTATAGTTATCAAAAAGATAATTTTCAAAATCTTTTAGATTGTGCCTATTCACTTGATCCATCTTTGTTGAAACTACAATCTCTTTTTTGTTATTAAAATCACTTGAATATTCTAACAGTTCTTTTCTGAGTGCCTCATACCTTTCTATCATTGATTTATCAACCGATGAATCAATAAAATGCAATAACAATTTAGTCCTAGAAATATGTTTTAAGAATTTAATACCTAAACCAATGCCTTTATGGGCTCCTTCTATCAAACCAGGCATATCTGCAAAAATTATTCTATTGCCACTATCACTATTATATACCCCTAGATTTGGATCAATTGTTGTAAAAGGATAACTATCAATTTTCGGATTTGCATTTGTTATAACTGACAAAAAAGTAGATTTACCTGCATTGGGGAAGCCCACTATACCAACATCTGCAATTAATTTTAATTCTAAAATTAACAACCTTTCACTACCTTCCTCACCCTCTTCTGCAAGGAAAGGAGCCCTATTTACAGAACTAGCAAAAGATTTATTCCCCCTGCCCCCTCTACCACCTTTTGCAACTAAAACTGACTGCCCATCAACTTTTATATCAGCAATTATCTCACCTGTATCTGCATCCTTAACAATTGTCCCCAAAGGGACTTTGATATAGACACTATTACCCCTTGCTCCATCCTTATCCTTACCACCACCATGTTCGCCTTTTTCTGCTCTAAACTCAGATTTATATTGAAAATCAAGAAGCGTTGATTTCGATGCATCACCTACTATATAGACATCACCGCCGCAACCACCTGTACCACCGGAAGGACCGCCCTTTGGCACATACTTTTCTCTCCGAAAACTAACACAGCCACTGCCACCCTTTCCAGATTTTACTTTAATTTTTGCGTAATCAATAAATTTCATTTTATAGCCCCACACAAAGGGCTATAGAAATTATGCAGATATATTTGGATATACTGAGATAAATTTACCCTTTCTCTTCTTTTCAAATGAAACTACACCATCTATTAATGAAAAAATTGTATAATCATTGCCACATCCAACATTATTGCCAGGTTTAAACTTAGTTCCTCTCTGTCTTACAATAATGTTTCCAGCTCTAACTTTTTCTCCACCAAATTTTTTTACCCCTAAGCGCTTACTTTGTGAATCCCTTCCATTTCTAGATGAACCACCTGCCTTTTTATGTGCCATAACTACTCCTCACCTATATTAATTCTATCTATTTTAATCTTTGTATAATTTTGTCTATGACCCAATTTTTTGCTATATCCTTTTCTTCTTTTCTTCTTAAATACAACAATTTTTTTGCTTTTATATTGATCTATGATCTCCGCTTCAACATAGCTATTTTTTAATAGGGGCTTACCAATTAATACATCATCATCTTTCTTTGCTAGCACAACATCTTCAAGCTTAGCCCTTGCGCCAACCTCACCGGGTATTTTTTCAATATCTATGATATCACCCTCTTTAACTATATACTGTTTTGAACCGTTAGCAACTATACATTCCATATTTCACTCCATATTATATTTACAATTTAAAAAAATAATTATATAGCTTTTATAAATTTTGTCAAGAAAGCAAATTTTAATTATGTATTTATTTTATTTTTCTAAGATTTTCTCTACCTCTTTAGCCACACTCTTCTCATCTAACCCAATCAACTCAAACACTTCATTAGGCTTACCTGAGCATGGATAGTCTTTGATACCAAAGGGTATTAATCTAACTTGTCTGCCACTCTTAGTTATATATTGTGATAAAATTGATGAAAGACCTGTATTAATATTGTGGTCTTCATAGGTAAAGGCTATGTTATTTTTTAAGTATTTATTAAGAACTTCTTCATCTAGTTGTAATGGAGAGGCTACATTTAATACAGCTGCAGAGATACCCTTTTCTTTTAATAATAAGGAAA
Organism: Deferribacterota bacterium; assembly: GCA_034189185.1. Taxonomy (NCBI): domain Bacteria; kingdom Pseudomonadati; phylum Deferribacterota; species Deferribacterota bacterium. The sequence continues at coordinate 170 of JAXHVM010000158.1, read as the reverse complement.
CCTTAACTGCTCTATGTAACATTGTCCCATAACTAAATATGGGATATTCACCGTCCCTTATAATGTCAATTTTGCCATATTCAAAGTTATAGTCTTTATTAAAATATATTGAGCCATCCTCCCTTGTTATTATAGGTAGTTTTGATCTACCCATAGCTAGTAGGTAGTTA
>JAXHVM010000157.1 GCA_034189185.1 Deferribacterota bacterium | reverse complement strand
CTAAATCAGTCTTACGCAAGATGAGAAAAAACAATCTATCAACTCTATTTGTTCTTGATAAAGATCATAGGGTAATTGGTATTGTTAATGTGGGAGATGTAGCCAAAAACATAAATAAAGAAAAAAATATTATTAGTGATATTGTTGATACAGATATAGTTAAAGTTAAACTAGATACCCCTGCAACTGAGCTCTTTGCGTTAATTGAAAATTCTAAATACCCGCTTGCCGTTGTAGATGATGATGATCATTTAAAAGGAGTTATTATAAAAGGCTCTTTAATATCTATGCTTTCAAAAGAGGTTTCTACAAGTGGAGATTAATATACCAAGGTTACCCTTAGGTGAGTGGATAGAAATTTTTATTAATTTTTTAGTAGATAAGCTTTCTGTATTTACGAATGCCTTTTCTAATTTAACTGAGCAATGGTTAGATTGGTTAGAATTAGCTTTTTTATCAATTCCGCCTTGGGTATTTATTATTATTGTAACAGTAATTACTCTCTTTATAACAAAGAGAAAGGGCATAACCTTATTTGCTTTTATTGGCCTTTTCCTTATCTTAAATTTTAACCTATGGGAAGCTTCTATAAGTACACTTTCCCTTGTAGTTGTTGCTACCCTTTTTTCTATAATCATAGGTATACCCATTGGTATATTGTCAGCTCTTTATGAATATATATATAGAATTGTTACCCCAATACTTGATTTTATGCAGACTCTGCCAGCCTTTGTTTATTTAGTACCTGCTATATCTTTTTTTGGATTGGGTAAAGTGCCAGCAATATTTGCAACAGTTGTATTTTCTGTTCCCCCTACAATTAGGCTAACATCTTTAGGTATTCGCCAAGTTTCTGAGGAGCTTATTGAGTGTTCCAAGGCTTTTGGTTCTAATAAAAGACAGAGATTAGTCCAGTTGCAATTACCCCTTGCAAAATCTACTATTATGGCAGGCATTAATCAGACAATTATGCTTGCTCTATCTATGGTTGTTATTGCCGCTATGATAGGTGCTGGTGGGCTTGGTGGCGAAGTTTGGCGAGGTATACAAAGGCTTTGGATTGGCAGAAGTTTTGAAGCAGGCATTGGTATAGTTATAATTGCCATAATTCTAGATAGAATAACTCAAAGTATAGCAAATAAATAAAATTTTAAAAAGGAGGGTTAAGAAGATGCTATCTAAAAAAATTGGGTTAATCTTAATAATCTTTACAATTTTTTTAAATAATGTTTATTCTAGTGAAAAAGAGGTTACTATCCCCTATGTTGAATGGACAAGATGTGTTGCTATAACACATGTTGCGGGTGGAATTCTTGAGGATTTAGGCTACGATGTTAGCCTTAAATCTGTTGCTAATGCTGCAATGTGGGCTTCTGTGGCTAGTGGCAGTGCAGATGCCTTATTGTGTGCTTGGTTACCTATAACCCACGCCGATTTATACAAAAAATATAAAAAGAATGTTGAGATTGTTCAAACAAACTATAAAGGAACGATGATAGGATTAGTTGTTCCCTCTTATGTTAAGGTTGATAAAATTTCAGAACTTCATAAGCATAAAGAAAAATTTGATGGAAAAATTATTGGCATAGACCCAGGAGCTGGGATGTCTAAAATAATTGACAATGCAATTGAAAATAACCTTTCAAATCTTGGTGTGTTTAAGCATGTAACAGGTAGTGAGGCAATTATGATAGCAAGTTTAGATAGGGCAATAAAAAGACATGATTGGATTGTTGTCCCTTTATGGAAGCCCCATTGGGTTTTTAGCGCATATGATTTAAAAGTATTAAAGGATGAAAATAATATTTTTGGTGAGGGTGGTGATATATATACAGTTGTACACAAAGGATTAAAAAAAGATGATAAACTGCTTTATACATTTTTCAAAGATTTTGATTGGACCAAATTAGATTTGGGAGAGGTTATGATTGATGTTAAAAACCGTATTGATCCTAAAGATAGTGCAGAAAAGTTTATAAAAAACAAAAAAGAAAAGATCGACACATTATTAAAGCCAATATTAAAAACAGCTAAATAGATTGTTAATTATAAAATTAAATATTCTATTAGATAATAATTGAAAGATTAGAATTCAAGTAATTTGCGATATATGTTTATTTACATTTAATATCAAAGTATTGCGACCTTACTTCTGTTTTTATATCTTTAACAACTACACGTCCCATTTTTATATTACTTATTGGTGAATTATTTGATAAATAAATTTTTACTGCTTCATGATTTGTTATGTTTAAAGTTGTTGTATCTTTAACGTCTGGTATTCTGCATATGACATCTTCTGGATCCCCCTCTCTTTCACATGCTGCAATAGTATAAATTTTATTATCAACTAAAGGTTTATCACCTACATATATAGAATCAATTCTATTTCCGAACTCTGCACATGCATTAAATGTAATTTTCATACCAGAGGGTCTAGGTAACCAACCCCCAAATTGTTTATCAGGATCTTGAGAAAAAACATTTTCAAGTTCTTTTTCCCAGAACTCTCTAAGCTGCCATCCATATATTTTTCCTACTTTTAATTTTTCTACAACAGGATAAACATTCCAAAGGTCTTCTTCAGTTATGTAACCTGGAGGTATTGGATGTGAAAATCTAAAACCATTAGATAGTGCAATATCAGTATTTGTTATTTCACGTATTGCATCAGACAACATTGCATCCATATTTGTTTCAACTACATTGTATCTGTAGAGGTAGATGTTTGTATAACCAATAACGTTTTCCATTTTGGATCTATACGATAAAAGAGCTTTTTCAACAACGCTCTGTATGTTTGGATCTTTTTGAAAATCATTAGACTTTAATTCAATTAATTCCCACCTTTTATCAATAATTTTACCCTGTGAGATATATAGATCAACTTTACCTAAGAAAGATCCAAAGCTACCTGGTTCAACCACCATGGTATTGCCAATGTTAATAGGTTCATATGTCCTTTCGTGGGTATCACCAGATAATAAGATATCAACATTTTGTAACTGTCTTGCTAGGTTAACTGCCTTGGGAAGCCCAATGTGTGTGAGTAGTATAACGATATCAACTTTGTCATCATTTTTCATTCTATCAATAAGTGGTTGAAGCACCTCTTTGTCTTTATATATTAGACCTTTACTGTATGATGGTGGTTGCCTCTCAGGGACATCGGGATCAGTATAGCCTAAAATGCCAACTTTTATGCCATCTATTATTTTTATAATATATGGGTCAAAAATAAGTTTATTTGTATACTTATCTACAATATTTGAGGCGATAATGGGATAATTTAATTTGTCTGTTATTTCCAAAAGTCTTTCCTTACCATAGACAACCTCCCAATTGCCTAGTGCTGCTAGATCTAACCCTATAGAATTCATTGGCTCTATAATAGCCTCACCCTTACTAAGTGCAGCTGGTCCTGATCCCTGAAAAGTATCACCTGCATCCATAAATAAAAGATTTCCTGAATTCTCTTTTCTTAGTTTGTTTACAACGTAGGCAATCCTTGATAATCCACCTGCATTAGTAAAATATTCTTTATTATTCTCCCAAAACATCTCTTGATGTTCCTGTATTTGTGCATGAATGTCGGCAATATAGGCTATGGTTATCTTTTTTATACTTTTATTATCTATGGTTTTAGCGGAAGTTATCCCAAGATTCACAATAAAAATAAGAAACAAAGTTAATGTTTTAATTAATAAGCCTTTAATAGACTTTTTATAGGTTTGTAGAAAAATAAAATTGTTGAACATTTTTAATGATATATTTATTAATCTTATAAAAATCATTTCATATATCTGCACTTTTTTAATATTAATCTTCACTGTTAAAGTTGTCAATGAATTTTAGAATTTTAATATTTTTAAATTATAATCCATGTTGTAATGTTATTAAAACAGAAGTATAATAAATTTAAGCAATTATAATGGGGTGTAAAATGCCAATTGCAAGAATATTTATATTTATATTTATTTTATTAATTACAAATATATCTATTGTTAAAGGTGAAATTAGAGTGCCAATTTTGGTTAATGCTAATGAAAATATGGAAAACTTATTGGAAAGCGAGGATACTGATAATGATAATAAAATAACCGTTGATGATAAAGGTGATAAGATTTTTTATATAGAGAGTATTACAGGTAGAACATACAAAGTTGAAGGTGCCTACTATCTATCAAATGTTTTAATGCAATTATCGTTAGATAAAGAAGAAAATAAACAAATAATGTTATTAAGACCTTACTATATTTATGAAAATCCA
>JAXHVM010000156.1 GCA_034189185.1 Deferribacterota bacterium | reverse complement strand
AGTCGTTGCTTTCGGCGGTGCCGTTGCTTAACGCTAAGTTGATGGTGACGTCGTTTTCCGTGGCGTTGGATAGACTGACTTCATAGGTGGCTTGGTTGCCTTCGGCGACCAGTAAATGCTACATATTATAGGAGTAAAGGTTATTGTCTATGTAATTATTGTGGCAAAAAGATAGATATTGTTTGTAGCAAATGTGGTAGTAAGGATTTTTTTGATTTTGGTTTTGGTATAGAAAATATTTATGAGGCATTAAAAAATATATTTGAAGGTGTCTCTATATTAAAAATCGATAAATATGACGTTGAAAAAAAAGATGCTAATAATCTTATCAAAAGAATAGAAAATTCAGATTATGATATATTGATTGGAACCTTTGCACTTCTTAGAAGGTTTGATAATCTTAATATTGACACAGCTATTATCATGAGTATGGAAAATATAATCAATTTGCCTGATTTTAGAATTTATGAGAAGATAATGAGGCTCCTCTATAAGTTTAGTGGTAAAATTGATCAATTTAGCAAAGCTTATGAATATTATATTCAATCTTATGGAATTGATAATCCACTTTTTAGTTTTATAGATAAAGAGATTGAGACATTTTATGATTTTGATATTAAAAGAAGGAAAATATATAGCTATCCCCCCTTTGTTAATATTATAAGAGTTATTGTGCAATCAAAAAAACACGATCATTTGTATAATGTTATTAAAGATCTAGTTGAATCTGTAAAAGATAATAAAGATGTAACCCTAATCGGCCCCTCTACAGCGCCAATCTTTAAATTGAGAGATAATTATAGATATAATTTTTTAATAAAAGCTAAAAATAAAGATATAATTCTTGATTATTGTTATCTTATTAAAGAAAAATTCAATAAAATAAAAAAAGGCTATATGAGGATTAAAATAGATGTGGATCCCTATTTCTTCATTTAAATTTTTATTTTATATTTATATATGTTGCTTTATGATAGTATGGGTATAAAATCCTATTAACAAATATTAAAAATGAAAAAATTAAAAATTATAATAATTATTTTTACAATTTTAATTATTTTGTCTGTGGCTATGATTATTGTATTTAAAATGCAGAAAATGGAATCTTTTATACAAGAGGGTGATAATGACAATAAATCAGTTATGATAATAAATAATCTAGTTTTAGATAGAAATTTGCCTACAGGTGGCAGAGCTAAGGTTGAGGCAAGTAGGGCTTATATTAGTAAGCAAGGTAAATATGCATCACTTGATAATTGTAGTATTAGATATGTTGCCAACAATATTGATGTTTTAGCTACAGCAAAAAAATGTGTATACATAGAAGATAAAAAAATTACATTAAGAAGTAGTATTAAGGGTAAAATAAATGATGTAAGTTTTTTTGGAGATAATAATAGTATTTTTGAATTCTATATTACTAAAGGCTATGGTATAATGGAAGGAGGGGTAAAGATATCAGAGAAAGGCAATAGTGTTGAGGCGGGTAAACTTGAAATATTTAAGGAAAAGAGGGCTTTATATTTTTCAAAAGGAGTAAGGGTTAAATATGAGAATTAGATTATTTATAATATGTTTAATGTCTCTTATATGTATAAATGCTTTGAAAGACAGTGTAAAAATTGAATCTGATTCGTTAAAATATTTTAGTGATGATAACTATTCACTATTCGAAGGTAATGTTAAGGCAGTTTATGATGATATTATAATATACTCTAAAAAGATGTATGTTTATATGCGAGAAAATGATGAAGTAGATAAAATTGTCTGTAAAGGCGATGTTAAGATAGTTAAAGATGATATTACCTCAACTGCTAAAGAGGCAGAGTATGATGTAGACAAGGATATATTTTACCTTTATGGTGGTGTAAGAATATGGCAGGATAACAACTACTTAGAAGGGGAAGAGATTGTTTACAACAACAAAACAAATGAAATTCAGGTAAAAAAAGGAAAAAATAGGCGGGTTATAGTTATATTTAAACCGGAGAAAAAGGAGGATAATACTACTAATGTCCCTTAGCGCCGAAGATCTATGTAAAGTTTATAAGAATAATACAGTAGTTAATAAAATAAATTTAAGTGTTAAAAAGGGTGAGATTGTTGGGTTGTTAGGTCCTAATGGAGCGGGCAAGACGACAACATTTTATATGCTTGTTGGCATTATTAAATCAGATAGTGGTAAAATAACATTTTTTGACAGAAACATTACAAATATGCCTATATATAAAAGAGCTTTGTTAGGACTTGGTTATTTACCACAAGAGGCCTCAATTTTTAGAAAATTAACAGCTTATGAGAATATTTACGCTGTACTTGAATTAAGATATAGAGATAATAAGTATATTAGAGAAAGGACAGAACAATTAATAGCTGATTTTGACTTAGAGAAAGTTAGAAATTCAAAGGGTTATATTCTATCTGGAGGTGAGAGGAGGAGAGTTGAGATAGCTAGAACCTTCTCATTAAATCCTGAAATAATTTTGTTGGATGAACCCTTTACTGGTGTAGATCCTATATCTATAATTGAAATAAAGGAGATGATTTTTAATCTAAAGAAGAAAAATATAGGCGTTTTGATTACAGATCACAATGTGAAAGAAACCCTCTCAATTACTGATAGAGCTTATATAATATATAATGGTGCAATTCTGGCTGAAGGTGATCCTGCTTCATTGATCAACCATGAAAAGGTTATTGACTATTATTTAGGGAAAGGTTTTCGTTTATAATGAGAAACAAGCTAGGGCTAAACTTAAATATTAAACCACAGCAAAAATTGATAATAACCCCACAGATGAGGCTTTCCCTCAGTGTGTTGCAAATGAATATATCGGATATTTTATTAGAGATTAATAGCACCCTACAATCTAACCCTCTTTTAGAGGAATCCTATGATATAAAAAATATAGATTATAAAAAAAACAAAAATGAGATTTATTATAGCAACTTAGGTGATTTTAATTACAAAGGTGTAAAAACATCTTATAGTAAGAATGATGGTGAGAATGAATATAATTATGAAAATTTTGTATCTAGCAAACAATCCCTTGAAGAACACTTATTATTTCAATTAAATATAAGTGGTTTAAAGGGTAGCTGCAAAGAAATTGCAGAATATATTATAGGCAATTTAGATGATAATGGTTTTTTTAAATTAGACATATCATCGGTTGCCCAATATTTTAAAGTTAGCGAAGATGAGGTTGTTAGGATATTAAGAATTGTTCAGGATTTTGACCCTCCAGGTATTGCAAGTAGAAATCTAAAAGAATGTATATTGAATCAATTAGGCGAACTTAATATAAGCCAAAAAATATTGAAGGACATAGAAAAGATTATTGATTTATATGAGAGTAACCCTTATTTGAGGGAAAGCGATATTATAGAAAAGTTAAATCTAACAGATAGTTATTATAATTATTTGAAAAATATTATAAATAAAGCCGATCCAAAGCCTGGCCTATCTTTTGGGGAACAAATAAAATATATATACCCCGATGTTTTCATATATAAGATTAATAATAAATTACACGTAGCTATTAATAATAAAGATATACCACCTATTAGGATCAATAATTATTATAAAAAACTTGTTAAACAAGATAATATTGATGAAAAGACAAAAGAATATATTGCAGAAAAGATAAAAAATGCAGAGTGGTTTATAAAGAGCTTGTATCAAAGAGATGATGCGCTTGTAAAAGTTACAAAAGCAATTGTAGATTATCAAAAAGATTTTTTTATTAAAGGCTTTGAGTATTTAAAGCCGATGAAGCTAAAGGATATTGCAAAGATTTCTGGATTACATGAATCAACTGTTAGTAGGGTTGTATCTGGAAAGTATGCAAGCACTATGTACGGTGTTATTGAATTGAAAATGTTTTTTAAAAAAGGTTTTAAAACAAGTGATGGAAGTTTTAGTGTTGATCGCGTAAAAGAATTGATAAAGAATATAGTTAAGAGTGAACCAAGCAATGATCCTTATTCTGATAGTACGATATCTAGCATGCTAACAGAGTACGGTTTAAAGATTGCAAGAAGAACTGTTGCAAAATATAGGGAAGAATTAAATATACCTTCAAAAAAATATAGGAGAAAAGAGAGGTCGAGCAATGAATGTAAAAATAACTGCTAAGAATTTAGAGTTAACAGATGCTATCAAAAATTACATTGAAAAAAAGTTAAAGCGTATTGATAAGTATTTTGATTATGTTTTGGACGTAAGTGTTATTTTAGAGGTTCAAAGAAACGTGCATTCTGCTGAGATA
>JAXHVM010000155.1 GCA_034189185.1 Deferribacterota bacterium | reverse complement strand
ATTTTTCAACACATATTTTGAATATTCTACCCATTTAACAATTTATTTACTTAAAATTATGATTTCTAATACATTTATTTCTTTGCAAAAAAAGGCTCCCTCTTTAGGGAGCCTTTATCACTATTATATAATTTCCTATAACATTGTTTAATTATTTACCATCAAACAATGACCATGGACCTCTCGTCTTAGCTTTTCTTATTGCCCTATCTTTTTCACTGCTAGTATAATCTTCTTCAATCTTAAATATTTGCCCTGGATATATCAAATCAGGATCTTTTATCTTGGCTTTATTTGCCCAGTATATCAATGGCCACATAAATGGATTTAGATACTCTTTTTCAGATATCCTCCAAAGACAATCGCCTTTTTTAACTTTATACTCTCTTGCCTCAGCAGTAGCCATTACTTTTTCAGGTTTTTCAGCTTTTACAACAGCTGTTCCTGCTGCCAATGCTTCTTTTGTCCTATTTAACATTGAAACCAATTCACTCATTGCAGTTTGTGCTTCATCACAACTACATTCTTGTAAATACCCCTCTACTTCATTATACCTATCCATTAACATGTCTAAATCATTTACTTTACCAGCTTCTATAAGATCTTTTTTGATTGTAAGAATTTCATCATTAATCTCTGATAATCTTGATTTAATTGTGTTGCATTTTCTCGATGCATTAAGAGCTATGTTTTTCGCTTCATTAGCTTTGCCTTGAGCATACACTAATTTAGACTCTACCTTTCTATAGAGTTCATCCTGTGGAATACAATCTTTCTCCTCTTTACTGACATCTTTTACTGACTCTGCACTTTCAGCTACAGATTTTGCTATTGGGTTGGGTGAACATACATTTGCAGTCTTCAATAACTCTTCAGCTTCTTTATAAGCTTTTTCAGCTTCCCTAAACTCCTTTTTTGCACATGCCTCAGCTCCAGCGCGCCTTGCTGCTTCTAGTGCTGCTTTAGTATCAGCAAACTTTTCAATTGGAGCCCTTGCACAAGAGTAGATAAACGTTGCAACAACAAGCATCATTACCACACACTTAAAAACTTTCCCCATTTCTAAACCTCCTTTTTTATTTAATACAATATTATTCACTTTTGATTATATATTAGCTTATAAGTTTTTTTTAGTCAACAAAACTTTATAAATCAAGCTTAATATTTAGTTCTTTTAATTGTTTTTCATCAACCTCAGATGGGGCTGAAGTCATTAAACATACAGCTTTCTGCGTTTTAGGGAAGGCTATGACATCTCTAATTGAATCAGAATGTGTTAAAATCGCAGTTATCCTATCTAAACCAAAAGCTATCCCGCCGTGTGGCGGTGTACCATATTTCAAAGCATCAATAAAGAAACCAAATTTTCTCTTTATGTCCTCATCACTTAAACCAAGTGTTTCAAACATCTTGTTTTGAATATCACTTCTATGAATCCTTATGCTACCACCGCCAATTTCAACACCATTCATCACCAAATCATAAGCCTTTGCCCTTATTTTAGATGGATCTTTATCAAAATACTCTAAATCCTCATCTAGAGGTGATGTAAAAGGGTGGTGCATTGCCTCGTATCTTCCCTCGTCTTTATTATATTCAAATAGAGGAAAATCAAGCACCCATATAAAAGCATATTCATTATCCTTGATCAAAGATTTTCTTTTAGCAAAATCAATACGAATCTTTGAAAGGGCTAGATTAACTAAACCCTTTTCCCCTGCCATAATAAAAATAATATCACCTTCTTTGCCGCCAAAGATATCAACTATTTTCTCTATAATATTGTCTCCTAAATATTTTGAGAGGGGAGAAGATATGCCTTTGTTTGTAATCCTTATATAAGCAATACCACTACCACCCATAGATAACACTAAATTATTTATATTATCTATATCTTTTCTGCTAAAATTTGCGCCTTCTAGATTTATTCCCCTAACAGTACCACCCTCTTCTACAGCTCTTTTAAAAGTATTATAGTTACAATCTTTTACAATATCATCTAAAGTTTTTAAATATAAACCAAATCGTACATCTGGTGCATCAGTACCATATTTATCTATAGCTTCTTCGTATGTTATTCGTGGAAAGGGCAAATCTACATCTATATTAAAAACTTTTTTTAATACCTCTTTAAACATCTTTTCTAATAATTGCAAGAGATCTTCTCTATCTATAAAAGACATCTCCATATCCAACTGTGTAAACTCTGGTTGTCTATCTGCTCTTAAGTCTTCATCCCTAAAACATCGCACTATTTGATAATATTTATCGAACCCAGATATCATTAATAATTGCTTAAAGATTTGAGGAGACTGCGGCAGTGCATAAAATTTACCAGGATTTACTCTACTTGGAACCAAGTAATCTCTTGCACCCTCCGGTGTACTTTTAGCTAAAAAAGGTGTTTCTACATCAATAAAACCATTATTGTGTAAAAATTCTCTAATTGAATAAGTTAATTTATCTCTAATTATTATATTGTTTTGCATCCTTTGCCTTCTTAAATCAAGATACCTATATTTAAGCCTTATCTCTTCACCAACATTTGTTTTATCTTCCAATATAAAAGGAGGTACTTGGGAATCATTAAGAATTTTTAGTTGTTCTCCATTTATCTCAACAAAACCCGTTTTAATTTTAGGATTTATAGTGCCTTCTGGCCTTTCTCTGACCACTCCCTTAACAGCTATTACATATTCATTTCTTATTTGCCCTGCCAAAGCAAAGTTATCTTTATTTTCAGGACTAAATACAACTTGCACTAAACCTGTTCTATCCCTTAAATCTAAAAATATAACACCACCATGATCTCTTCTTTTGTGAACCCATCCCATTAATACAACATTTTTATTAATATGATCCTTATTTATCTCACCACAATAATTTGTTCTTTTCCAATCACCTAACAATGTTAACAATTTTTCCCTCCATATTTCTCTTTAAATAAGAGAGCAAATTATTTTTTTCTATTTTTACTTGCTCCCCACTAGTCATATTTTTCAATGTATAATATTCAAAATTTAACTCATCTTCACCTATCACAACTGCATAATCCACATTAAGCTTATTGGCCATTTTAAACTGGCTTTTAATACTAACCATATCATAATCAATTGAGGTTGGTATACCACCCTGCCTTAAGTTTTGCGCTAATTCAACAGCATGTTTTATAAATTCTGACCTCTGGTATATCACAAATACTAAAAACTCTTTCTCAGTATACATACCACACTCTTTTAGTAAATCTACCAATCTATCAATACCAATTGCAAAACCTATCCCAGCAATATCTGGACCTCCCATATTTTTAATTAGTCCATCATATCTACCACCTGCTCCAATTGCAATAGGTGCTCCAGCAAAATCACTAATCACTTCAAATGCCGTATTAGTATAATAATCAAGTCCACGAACTAATCTAGGATTAATCTTATAACTAACATTATAAAGCTCAAGATTTTGTAATAAATCATCAAAATGCATTTTACAACTTGGGCAATAATAATCCATTATATTAGGTGCATTTTTTAAAATCTCCTTGCATCTATCATTCTTACAATCAAACACCCTTAGAGGATTTAACTTAATTTTGTTAATACAATTTTCGCATAGATGAAATTTTCTTGTTTCTAAATATTTATTCAATTCATTTATATACACTTTCCTACAATCTAAACATCCAACAGAATTAATTTCTATATTATAATTTATCATATTGCTAAATTGTTCGAAAAAATCAGAGATTAGTTTTATAACCTCAGCATCCAAAAGAGGAGATCTACTACCAATTGCTTCTACGCCAGCCTGAAAAAATTGTCTAAATCTACCTTTTTGTGGTTTTTCTCTCCTAAACATTGGACCATAATAATAAAATTTATGTATTTTATTCTCATTATAGAGATTGTTCTCAATAAAAAATCTAACCACTGATGCCGTTCCCTCTGGCCTTAAAGCAAGGCGACAGCCATCTTTATCAATAAAGGAAAACATCTCTTTCTCAACAATATCCGATGAATCACCTAGCCCTTTTTTAAAAACTTCTATCTTTTCTAAAACTGGCAGCTTAACTTCCTCATAATTATAATTCTTTAATAGTTTAAATATTTTATGTTCTATTAAATTCCAATAAGGGATATCCTTTCCCCATATATCTCTAAAACCTTTTACTTTCTTAAATCCTTGATTCATAATTAATCTCTATCAATATTTTCCCAAAAGATTTGTTAACATATTAACTATATCTTCTAATTTTATTAATTTTATATTTATGACAAG
>JAXHVM010000154.1 GCA_034189185.1 Deferribacterota bacterium | reverse complement strand
CTCAGAATTACCCATTTGCCCTTTAGGTAAACCAACCCATTCTTCAGAAGCATGCAAAAAGGTATGCCCATTATTCTTCCACAGATTATTAAAGTTTATAGGGTTACACAATTTTACAGCATTGTATTCACTGCTTTCACGATAACCCCAACCATCTAGTATTAATAATATAATTCTTCTATCCATAGAAAACTAAACTAGAGCTTCAACTTGCCACTTTTTTCAAGCTCACTTTTACATTCCGTACAATACCTAGCAAAGGGTATATACTCTAATCTCTTTTCATCTATATCCTCTTCACACTCTATACAAACCCCATAAGTACCAACATCTATTCTCTGCAATGCCTGTTCAACTAATCTAAGTTTTAATGCATCTGTCTCAACCTTTCCAAGCATCAACGATTTTGTATAAAGGTCATAGGCTTCATCAGCTAAATCTTTACCAGATCTATCTTCAAGCTCCTTAGCTTCATCGTATTTTGTCTTAAGTGAATTTATTAACTCTCTTTTCATTTTTAAAAGTTTCTTCCTAAAATATTCTAATCTCTCTCTGTCCATAATAAACCTCTACTATTTATTATAAGGATGACCATTTATTATTGTAAATGCTCTATAAATTTGTTCCAGTAAAATTACAAGGGCAATTTCATGTGAAAAAGTTAATTTACTAAAAGATAATACCTCATTAGAATGAGATTTCACCTTTTTAGGGATCCCAAAGGAACCACCAATAATAAAATATAGCTTCTTTTCACCCATTAACTTATCTTCTAACCAATTTGAGAAACTTATTGTATCCATCATATATCCTTCTGCATCAAAAGCAACCTTATAACCATCTTTAGCTATGCTAATCATTTTATTGCCAATATAATCCAGCTCTTTGCTAGTATTTTCTCTATATTTTGGTTTAAAGTCACAACAATTTAAATTAGTATAGCTATTTATTCTTCTTATAAATTCTTCATATATATTTAAATAAATACTATTATTTATTTTTCTTGGAATTATTATGCCTACAAACATATTATAATGCACTCTATGAATTATCTAATGAATGTCAATACTTAAATTAAATTCCTTTAAAGCCTTGTAAATTTTAGGATGATACGCTTTGTCTTTCTCATAATAAGCATGTTTAAACCCTTCTATTGACATTTCTCTTGAGGCAGGATAATAAGAGGCATCACTTTTTGCATAAATAACATTATCTTTATCTATAAAAACTGAATCAACAAAAACAAGTCTTTTTCTTGTTGTTACATAACTAGCTTTTGCAATATAGGTATTATTATTTAACAAAATAGCTCTTTTATATTTAACCCTCATCTCTCTTGTAAAATATAACCTCATCTCACTACCATATACAAAAGCAGCCCATGTCATAACCTCATCTAAAATAGTTGCAGCTATACCACCATGCATCATATCGGTATAACCACTCATATAATTTGATGCTATAAATTTAAGCTTTACATAGCCATCTTCAAAAAAACTATACTGATGTAGACCTTTAATATTATCTTTTCCACAAACAAAACAATTATCTGTCTCTGGAAAATAATATTTCATAACCTAACCCCTAATTAATAATATTAATTATTATTATTATTAATTAATATTAGTTTTTCAATATATAACATTAAAAATCTCAGAATTTATAATTATAACTCTTTAAATATTTTATTGACAAATGTTCTTTTTTATTATAAAAAATATATTGTATACAAAAAAGAGGGAGGATGCTTATAATGCTAATTTACAGAAAAATAATTATTTTTTTATTTATAGTTTTTATAAGTATACTTATTAATAAACAGTTGCTAGCCTATGGTGAATATAACACACCTGATTCTTGGGGCATGCACACAACACCAGGTGGGTTTAAAAACAATATTGAGGGAATTAGAATAGGAAATGATGCAATAATGGATTTAAATCTTACAACAAGATATAGGATGAGATCTACTGAAAATTTAGATGACCACGATTTCTACCAATACCTTAGAGGTGGCATTAGAAACATTAAATTAGGACAAGGTACTGTGGAGAGTTCTCTTTTTATAAGATTTGCTGATGATATCGATGGAACAGATAAAGATCACTTTTATGGAGATTCCCTTGATCTAGGCTTAGATGGTGATGAATGGGATACAAGGTTTTATCATGGAGATATTACCTTTAATAATGTTGTGCCAAATACAAAACTTGTTGTTGGAAGGCAATATGTTAGCCATATAGAAACCCTTCAAATTGACGGAGCAGATCTTTCATATAAAATAAATGATATGTTAACAGTCTTTGGCTTTTCAGGTGCAGCAGTAAATTATTATGACGACTGGGATGATGACTGGATTCATGGTGGGGGGGTTGAATTAAAGCCCTTTGATGGCACTAAAGTTAGATTTGAATATATAAGAGCAGATGTGGAAGGCTTTAATGATGATATTTTTCATTTAAGACTTGATCAACAATTATTATATGGTAATGCCTATGCGCAATTAGGGATATTGGACAGTGCTGAATCACTAGAGATTGGTGGAACATTTAGACACCCATCATGGGGCACCATACTAAATATTAAATACGAAGGTGTTTATGACGAGATTGGAGAAGATAATAGTTATATAGAAAATCCATTAACTTATGCGCTGTTACCCTATGGGAAATATAACCTAATTAATCTTTCTGCTTATCAACCGTTTATGGAACATTTTGTTTTAGGTGCAGGCGTTGAGCACAGAGCTGTTGATGGTACTGAAGATTTTTTTAATAGAAACTATACTAAATTTTTCACTTCCTTTGATATTATAGGTATACCAACAGAAGGAACCTATTTATCATTATTTGCTGAAAAATGGGATACAGGGGATAATAAAGATGCAAGCGAAGAAGAAAAAATACATGCAGGAGCTGAGCTTTCTCAAATTATTTCGCGAACTTTAGAATTATATTGTGGCACAAGGTATGATAGATATGAATACGATTTTGTGGAATTTAACTATAATAATCTTGAGGTTGTTCGTCCAAGAAAAAAAGAATCTATTAGAACATATTATATAGGAGGAGTTTGGGAGCCTACAAAAAGGGTTAGCTTATCTGTTGACTGCAATATAGAAAATTCTGATGTATTTGATGACGAAGATTATGAAAATAATTATACCGTTGAAGCATGGTTAAATATAGCATTATAAAAGGAGGGCTAAATTGAAAAAGAGTAAAATTATTGTATTATTTATCTTCTTTTTAATATTACCTATTTATACACTCTACTCAGTAGAAAGTAGCAAGCCTGACTCGCATAATACCTCTTGGATTAAACTTCACGGGCAAGCTAGTAAAGTTAATGAGGAGAAATGCTTAGCATGCCATAATAAGAGGGATGATTGCATAAGATGCCACCAAGATACGGCTCCAAGAAGCCACACTCCTTCTTGGAGACATAGAACACATGGTATAGAAGCTCGTTGGAATAGAGATAAATGTATGACCTGTCATAATAATGCATTTTGCGAAGAATGCCATACTTCACAAATGCCTATGAGCCATAGAAGAGCCAATTTTATAGAAGGAGGACATTGTTATACTGAATGTCATTCGCCAAATTTAAGAGACAATAAATGTATAATATGCCATAAATCATACCATGGTCCACAAGGACCAAGATAAAAATTATTAAAAAAAGCAACAAATAAGCTATACACAGCAAAACAAAAAGGAGGTAAATTTATGTCTGAAACAGAAACTTTTAAAGGTTTCAAGCTTACCAGAAGAAAGTTTATGAAGTGGTTTGGTGCTATGACTACTTCATTTTATGCACTATCAGGTAAAGCAAAAGGTGCAATTGGTCCATCAAAGAGCGTTTTACAGGAAGACGAGAATTTAAGATTTGACGAAACAATGGAGGTCTACACTAATTCACACCCTCACAATTGTGGTGGTAAATGCTTCTTCAAAGTGTATGTAAAAAATATTAACGGTAAAAGACGTATTGTAAAGCTAACTTCTGAAGGTGATGTGGGCTTAGACGGAAAGGATCCTGATGGATTGCCCCGTGAGATAACTGGTGATGAGGATATGAGAAAACTTCAAATTAGGGCATGTCCTAGAGGTTATGCACAAATCAAAAGGATTTATTCACCAACTAGAGTAAAATACCCACTAGTACAAACAAAAAAGAAGGGTGATATTACAGGCTTTAAAAGAATTTCATGGGATGAAGCTCTTGATATTTACGCCAAGAAGATGAATGAGGCTAAATCTAGGGCTGAGCAGATAGGATATC
>JAXHVM010000153.1:2643-4309 GCA_034189185.1 Deferribacterota bacterium | reverse complement strand
CAAAATAAATTAAGGTTTTTAGAGGAGATATTAAAATGGAAGAAATATTATTGCCTATAGAAAATTGGGCAAGTATAAGAAAATATAAAGAAAAGGATATACCTGAGGATGTAGTCAAAAGAATTTTAAATGCTGCAAGATTAGCTCCTAGCTGGGCAAATACACAACCATGGCATTTTATTATTGTTAAAGATAAATCAAAAAAAGATCTCCTAAGAAAATTGGCTTTAAATCAAAATTTCATAAATCAAGCAGATGTAATAATAGTTTGTTGTGCTGATTTTTTGGCGTGGAAGAAAGAAAATAGATTAAATGAAATGCAGAAGCTCTGGGAGGCTTTGGGCAGATCTGCTAATCAAGAAGTAATGAATAAATATTTGGAAAATCCTGTAATCAACCCTGCATTAAGAGGGGAACAAATTTTATTAGCTAGACAGTATGAGCAGTTATCATTTGCTATTGCTTTTATGATTTTACAGGCAAAACATGAGGGAATCGGTAGTTGTATTATAGGTGGGTTCTGTAATCCAGTAACAGGTGGAGATTTAGACTTATACAAAAAAGTTGCAGAAGCATTAAATTTACCTGAACACTTGCT
Source organism: Deferribacterota bacterium (assembly GCA_034189185.1). NCBI lineage: Bacteria > Pseudomonadati > Deferribacterota > Deferribacterota bacterium. The sequence goes on along the minus strand of JAXHVM010000153.1, from coordinate 3,711 downwards.
TGTTCTTACAATGGTAACATTAGGCTATCCAGCAGAAAACCCCAAAAAGAGACCAAGAAAATCCTTTGATGATATTGTATCATTTGAAGTATATGGTAAAAAATATTAACAGATATTACTTATCTTTAATTATTAATAATTATTAGATTATTAGTAATTGCTAGATGATATTTTAGCATAATTTATCTATCTTAACATAATATATCTTATCGGACATTATTAAATTTATTAAGAATTACTTTATACATATGTAATAGATATTATATCCTCGTATCTAAATAATGTCTTAGTGCTGTCGTGTGCAGTTATGCAACTAAACCTATTATCTAGATCTATAATTTTATATAAGGCCCTTTTGTCAAAATTATTTGGTTGAGTAAGTAATAAGATATTTTTAGATCTATCTATTAATATTTTTTTATTATTTGCATTAAAGATATTATTATCTGATATACCAAAATCTTTATCAATAGCCTCTGGCTCTAATATTAATAAATCAATAATTATATTATCAAGAAATTGACTACTAATACCTTCAATAATATTTATATTATTCTTATTTACTTTTCCGCTTATTATGAAAACATTTAAATTAGCATTTCCTAAAATTGAAGCAATTTTTATGTCTGAAGTGATAAAATCTATTGATTTAAATTTTTTATAATTTACCTCTATAAACTTAGCAAGCTCTAAATTTAGATTTCCACTGACTAAAAATATATTTCTATAAGAAATAATTTTCCTTGTTGTTTCTTCTATAATTTTATAATTAACATCATTAACATAATTATGATAAATATTAACATTTGTATTTAAAATTGAAGTATTAGTTAAATTATTGCCTCTATTTAGTTCTATGCCTTTATATTTTCTATTTACTAGATTTTCATCTTCTAGGTTTTTAACATCTCTTCTAACAGTCATTTCTGAAACATTTAATATATTTGAAAGCTCTTTAAATGTTGCAAATTTAACACTTTTTAAATATTCAATTATTTTATCTTTTCTATCTTCGTAGCCCATAATGTTATGTTATATATTAACATTTATAATTTTAAATATTAACAA
>JAXHVM010000153.1:0-2543 GCA_034189185.1 Deferribacterota bacterium | reverse complement strand
TTATAAAACAATATCAATATTGAATATATATAATAAATATGTTATTATAATAAACTAATGAAAAATGAATTTAACTTTTTACACACATTAAGGGTTAGATATGCTGAGATTGATGGGCAAGGTATAGTATTTAATGCAAATTACCTAATTTATATTAGTGTAGCAATTATGGAATATTTTAGAAATCTAGGGTTTGATTATAAAGAATTTGCAAAAAATCAAGAATTTGATTTAGCACTAGTAAAAATAACCTTAGAATATATATCCCCAGCATTTTTTGATGATATTATTGAAGTTGGTGTTAAGGTTGTTGGATTTGGTAACAAAAGTTTTAATATACATTATGAAATGTTTAGAAACCACCAAGACGATCCTATCTTTAAAGCTGATGCAATCTATGTAAATTTTAATACAAAATTAAAGAAAGCACAGCCTGTTCCTGATGAAATTAAAGAGAAAGTCAATAAATTTGAAAATAAATTATCTTACTAAAACACCCAACTTCTTTTAATAGTTGTAAAAACTAATTTTTATTCATATCTTGATGTGAGAGTTTTGATAAAACAGATAAAGTCATGGCCTTAATACCAGTTATAATTGTTGGTTTTGGTTTTGGTGCAAAATATGGTGAGTGAAGACCAGGTAATTTGACGCCCTCTTCTTTTGCCCTTTCTATTTTATTTTTATCAACAGAGCCAAGCCAAAATAAAAAAGATGGTATATAACCTTTATATTTACCGTATCTACTAAAATCTTCGCCTCCCATTGAGGGCTCTCCCTGAACTAATGCATCTTCACCAAGATAATTTTTTAAAACACTTACAGTTTCACTTACTAATTGTGGGTCATTATATAGGGCAGGCGTAAACCCCTCCCTTAATTTTACTATTGGTAAATTTTCTTTCTTAATGTCATATGATAGCGCTGTATATTTTGCAGTTCTCTTAATAGCATTTAATAAATATTCTCTTGTTTCATCACTAAAAGACCTCACCGTTAGCTCTAGTTTTGCACTAGATGGTATAACATTATATTTTGTACCTCCATGAAAAGAACCCACCGTTATTACTGCGGGCTCTAATGGAGATATTTCCCTAGAAATTATTGTCTGCAAAGCAATTACTATTCTTGAAGCCAAAACTATAGGATCTTTTGTTATGTGCGGATATGCTCCGTGGCCACCGATACCTTTTACTATAATATCAACTGAATCAACATTTGCCATTGCATAACCAGAAACATATCTAATTTTTCCAGTCTCTAGATCTGGGGCTACATGAAGTGCAAAATTATAGTCAGGTTTACCAAATCTTTCATACAGCCCATCGACTAACATTGCCTTTGAACCCTCTCCTGTTTCTTCAGCAGGCTGGCCTATCATTATAACTGTACCGCTCCATTTATCTCTTAATCTAATAAGTTGTTTTGCTACACCTAACCATACAGTCATATGAATATCATGCCCACATGCATGCATTACACCAGTTTTTTTACCATCTTTATCTATAACTGTGGCTTTAGAAGCATAGGATAATCCAGTCTTTTCTTTTACAGGGAGTGCATCCATATCCGTTCTAATTAATACTGTTGGTCCATCCCCATTTTTAAGAATAGCCGCTATACCATAACCACCTATATTTTCTGTAACATCATAACCAAGTTCTCGCATCTCTTTAGCTAAAATTTTAGATGTTTCTTTTTCGCTTCCAGAGAGTTCTGGGTTTTGATGTAAATGCTTATATATTTTAAACAATCTTGTGGTAAAATCTTTTTTTATAGACTCATCTAACTTCTCTGTAGTAATTTGGGCTGAATGTATATAAAAAGCGTTTAAAACTGTAAATAATGCTACAGCGATTATATATATAATTTTTTTCTTCATAGCAGCACCCCTTATTTTACTTAAATATAGATTATTTTTTCATTGTTTTTAAGTAGAGTTGTTAGAGGCTCTCCCCAGTATTTTACCTCAATTCCTAATGCTTCTAGCGTTTCACCAGCTCCTAATTGATCAGCACAGGCCTTACAAGCAGTTATTTTTATTCCCTCGTTAATTGCTACACCTATCTTTTTCTGAATTAATTCGTTTTCACATGCTAATTTAGTAGCCGCACCCCATACGATAATAGTAATATTTTTCCACCATCCTCTTCTAATTGAATTGATGGCATACATAAACAGCATCTTATCACAGGTAATCAGATTATCGCTTGTCCATAAAATATATAAATGTTCTTTATTCATATACAGACCTCCATATAGCTATATTTATACAAAAATTATAACAATTTGTTAAGTTAAAAAAATACAATTGCGAAATTTATGAGATAAAATATTTAAAGTATAAATTTAAATGTTACATATAATTTATTAATATACTTTAATAAATGCAATTTCTAATTTAATTATTTTAATTTAAAAATATTATACTATAATAAATAAAGTTTTAGAGAGGTGGTATAATGAGACATGGTGATATTTCAAGTAGTAAAGATACTGTTGGAGTAGCGGTGATAAATTATAAGATGCCAAGATTGCATGAT
>JAXHVM010000152.1 GCA_034189185.1 Deferribacterota bacterium | reverse complement strand
CTCCAAGGGTTATCAGATATGATGATTTTGATCCATATCTTGTTGTTGCTGCCGATAAAGGCACAGGCGCTTTTAGTGATATTGCAAACAATATATCAGAGATTTATAATTTTTGGCTTAAAGATGCCTTTGCTTCAGGTGGTTCAAATGGTTATGACCATAAAAAATTGGGCATTACAGCAAGAGGAGCTTGGGAATCTGTTAAAAGACATTTCTTAGAACTTGGAATAGATATAAATAGGGATAATTTTACAGCTGTTGGAATAGGTGATATGTCAGGGGATGTTTTTGGAAATGGCATGTTATTATCAAATAAGATAAAACTATTGGCAGCATTTAATCATAAACATATCTTTATAGACCCTAAACCAGATCCAGAGATAAGCTATAATGAAAGAGCTAGACTCTTTAAATTGCCAAAATCAAGCTGGGATGATTATAATAAAGATTTAATATCAACTGGAGGTGGTGTTTTTAGAAGGGATGCAAAAAAAATACAATTAACTAATGAAATACAAGATATACTTGATACAAAAGAGAGTTTTGTTTCTGGTGAAAAGCTTATAACATTAATTTTAAAGATGAATGTAGACTTATTATATAATGGTGGTATTGGTACATATGTTAAAGATCAAACTGAAAATAATAGTGATGTGGGAGATCCAAATAACGACAATGTTAGAATTAATGCTAATGAGTTAAGAGCAAAAGTTGTTTGCGAAGGAGGAAATCTTGGCTTTACTCAAAAAGCAAGAATAACCTACGCAATAAATGGCGGCAAGATTAATACTGACGCTTTAGATAATTCTGCAGGTGTAGATACCTCAGATCACGAAGTCAATATAAAAATATTATTAAATAATTTAGTAGAGCATTCAATTATTGATGAAAATAGAAAAAATGGATTAATACAAGAAATTACAGATGAGGTTGTGAAATCTGTTTTAAATAATAATTATGAACAGAACCTTTCTGTAAGCTTAGATTTAGAAAGAGCAAAAAATAACTATCTTGATTTTACTAATACAGCTAATTTTTTATCTGAAAAAGGTGTTTTAGATTTAAAAGAAAGTAATATTTTATTTTGTCAAGAGAATAGAACTCCAGTAAGGCCTGAATTAGCTACTCTATTAGGCTTTAGTAAGATATATCTATATAACGAAATATTATCTGAATTAGATTTAAAGGATCCTCTAATACAAAAATTATATATTGAATATTTTCCAAACAAGCTAAGAGATGATTTTGCAGATAAATTATTAGAGCACCAACTTTCTAAAAATATAGCTGCAATAATGTTGATTAACTTTATGTTAAATAGGATTGGCTTATCTTGCATTTTTAATCTATTTAATCTAAACAAATATTCATATTTCACACTCCTTTATAATTATTACAGAGCATTTGCAAAATTAAATTTGGACAATTTATGGAGCTATATTGAATCATCAGATAATATAGCTCTATCAACTAAATATGAACTATTGATATTCATATCAAACTCAATCAAAGAAGTAGTTGATTATTCAAATTATAATGCACTTTTTAATAATTTTAATCAATTTAAAGACATATTAAATAGGCTATCTGATAATTCATACAAGAATTTTCTAAATACCTTTCGATATCAAGATATGCCAAATTTTCCAAAAGAACAATTAGAGCTTTTAGAATCACTATTTCACGTAGAGGCTGCTCTAGATATATTTCAAATTATAATAGGAAACAAAGCTAGTCAAGAGGTTGTAATTAATACATATTCTTTAATTACGGAATTCTTTAATATAAACATACTAAAAACTTTAATCTCTAAGCTTTCAGCAAAAAACGCATTCGAATATGAAAATATTATGCTCCTAAGATATAAATTAAAAGAACTACACAGGCTCTTAACAACTAAATTCTTGGGAAAAGCAAAGGATGAGATAGAAAATATACTAGAGAAAAAATATCCTTATTATAAAACATTGCAAAAAGAGATAGATTGCTTAATAGAAGAAAAAGCAGATAAGTTATCAGCTTATTATAATTTAATTGATAAATTATATCTATCTTTTAAGGGATAGTTTTAATTAATGATTTTTTATAATACGAAAATCCACCAACAACAGATATTAGGAGGCTATCATGAATATAGATATATTTAGTTTAGATGATTACTATACTGATGAAGAGAAAATAGTTAGAAATACAATAAGGTCATATTTAGAAAAAGAGATAAAACCAATAATAAAAGAGGCCTGGCATTTAGAAAAACCATTAAAATTTCGAGAACTTGCAAAAAACTTTGGTAATCTTGGCATAATAGCTCCATTTTTACCTGAAAAGTATGGATGTCCTGGCAGTAATTATAAGATGTTTGGTATTGTTTCACAAGAAGTAGAAAGGGTAGATAGTGCACTAAGAAGTTTTATAGCTGTATCAAGTGGTCTTGTAATGTATCCAATATATGCATTTGGCAATGAAAAACAAAAGAATAAATATCTTCCTAAACTAGCTAAGGGTGAATTAATAGGTTGTTTTGGTCTAACTGAACCTGAATATGGCTCAAATCCAGCTGGTATGAAGACAACCGCAAAATGGGATAAAGATAGGTGGATTCTTAATGGGTCAAAGACATGGATAACAGAGGCAGATATTGCAGATTTTGCAATTGTATGGGCAAGGGATGTAGATGATAAAAGGATAAAAGCTTTTATAGTAGAAAGGGGTAGTCAAGGTTTCACAATGGATAAAATAGATGAGAAGGGTTCAATGAGAGCTGGGGGTGTGGGTAGTTTGGGTATGGTTGACTGTAGTATTAGTGAAGAAAATAGATTGACAGAGGCAGTAGGTTTAAAAAGTGCACTCTCCTGTTTAGATAGGGCTAGATATGGCATATCTTGGGGCTCAATAGGGGCAGCCAAAGACTGTCTTAATACAGCATTAGAATACTCCAAAGAAAGGGTACAATTTGGTAAACCCATTGCTTCATTTCAGTTAGTTCAAGAAAAATTAGTCAATATGTTAATAGAGATTGTTAAAGGTGAGCTGTTGTGTTTAAGACTATCAGAACTAATGGATAAAAATATTGCAAAGCCAGAACAAATATCACTTGCAAAAAAGAATAATGTTAGGGTTGCAAGATATTGTGCAAAAACTGCAAGAGAAATATTGGGTGCAAATGGAATCTCTCTAGACTATTCCCCTATAAGACATATGGCTAATATAGAGACTGTCTATACCTATGAAGGTACTGATGATATACATACACTTATATTAGGTAGGGTAATAACTGGGTATAATGCATTTAATTAATATTTGATGTATCACACAAATAAAGATATTATTTCTATAAATAATGTAACTATAGCACAAAAAATATATAAACAAACAACTTATAATTTTTTCATAAAATAGGAGGTTGTTATATTATCTCACGTACTTTTGGTTTTTTTTAATGCAATAATTGTCTGTTTGTTAACATGTGTTATAATTTTATTATAAAATACCATAGCCTACGTCACAAAACCATGTAAAAACACAAGAGGTATCAACATGTCTATAATAAATGATGTAGTTAGTAAAATAGATAGCATGGAAAGAGAATTAGTTGAGTATGTTAAAAATATATTATCATTCCCTACAACTTCCGGCAATGAGCTAGAAAACCAAAGATATATCGCTGATGTTTTGCAAAATGAGCTGAAATTTGATGAAATAGATATGTGGGAACCTGATATAGATAAAATGAGGAATCATGAAGCATTTATAACTAGAAGAGAGAATTTTAAGGGAAGCCCAAATGTAGTTGGAACACTTAAAGGTAAGGGAACAGGTAAGTCACTTATATTAAATAGCCATATTGACGTTGTACCTGCGGGAAACCACAACGAATGGATATACCCTCCTTTTCAAGGAACTGTAGATAATGGTAATATTTATGGACGCGGCGTATCTGACATGAAGGGGAATATTGCGTCATTTTTCATCATAATAAAAGCCCTTCAAGAATTAGATATTAAGCTAAAGGGGGATTTAATAATTCAAAGTGTTATTGAGGAAGAATCAGGTGGTGCTGGCAGTCTAGCTTGTGCCCTACGAGGATATTCTGCTGATGCAGCTATAATACCTGAGCCTACTTACTTTAAGATATGCCCAGCTCAACAAGGATCTACTTGGTTTAGAATAAATATATCTGGCAAGGCTGCACATGGTGGTGAAAGATATAAAGGTATTAGTGCAATTGATAAAACAATTCCAATATTACACTCTATAAATGAGCTTGAAAAATATAGGAATAATAATTTTAAAAACAAACTGTATAAAGGAATACCTACTCCCTT
>JAXHVM010000151.1 GCA_034189185.1 Deferribacterota bacterium | reverse complement strand
ATAGGATATTAAAGCTTGATGTTGATTGGGTTGATACGAGGTTTTTAAAAAAAAATGTAGTTGTTGATAGTGAATTAAAGCAAAATTTAATTAAACATGGCATAAAATATGTATATATTAGTGATGACTATAGTAATTATATCCCAAATATAAAAGATTTAGAATCTGTTAGCTTTAAGACTGTATATGATAATCCTAAAATATATCTACATTCAGTAGCTGTTGTAAAGGCGGTATTCAATGAGATATTAGAAAAAAAGACCGTTAATCTAGATGCTATCTATAAGGCAGCTGACAAAGTTGTAGAGACTACAACTAAAGATTATAGACCTTTAGTGTATCTTACAAAATTACATACCTATTCTGAATATCTATATCATCATTCAGTTAATGTCTCAATCTATTCTACTGCTGTTGGAAAACTAATGGGAATGAATGCAAGAGAATTAAGGATGCTTACTATAGGAGGCCTGGTTCACGATATTGGTAAACTTTTTATCCCATCAGAGATATTGAATAAAAAAGGTACTTTAACACAGGATGAATTTACTGTTGTTAAAAAACATCCTCTATTGGGGGCAGAACTTTTGAAGAGGTTAAAAGTAGATGAACCTATTCTAAAGGTTGTTTTAGAGCATCATGAAAGGAATGATGGCTCAGGATATCCTAAGGGATTGAAGGCTGATAAAATATCTATCTTTGGTAAAATTGGTGCTGTTTGTGATGTCTTTGATGCTATAACAAGTGATAGGGTATATAAAAGTGCTAAGAACCCCAATGAAGCTATCAGAGAGATGAATTCTGAGGTTGGCAAATTATTAGATAAAACAGTATTTGAATACTTAGTGACCAATATTGGTCTATTTCCAGTTGGTACTTTAGTTTTGTTAAACACAAAAGAGGTGGGAGTAGTCTGTGGGCAGAATAAAAACCCCAGTGAGCCTATACTTATAGTCTTTTTAAGATCCGATGGTAAAAAGATTCCACCTATGCTAGTAGATTTGTCAAAAAAAAGCTTTGCTAAAAGAAAGATTGTCAAAGCATTAGACTATCCAATAAGTAAAATCCCAAAGAGTGTTATTAATATGATAGACAAAATGTATGAAACAGTTTCTTAGATGTGGTTTTACTACAGGAGCTGCTGCAGCAGCTGCTTCTAAAGCTGCTGTTATTTATAAGCTTTTTAAGAAAAAACCAGAATATATAAGAATAATAAACCCCAATGGCAAGCCTCTTGATATTAATGTTTTTTATAATAAAGATATAGCTTATGTAATTAAAGATGGTGGTGATGATATTGATGTAACTGACAAAGCAGTTGTTGCAGCTGAAGTTATACTTTTTAATGGCAAGGGAAATGTTTATATAGTTGGTGGGTCTGGTATAGGTATTATTGCAAAAAAAGGTCTCCAAGTTGATGTAGGTGAGTACGCTATAAACCCTATCCCTAAAAAGATGATAAGGGAAAATATATTACCTTTAATAAAAAATAAATTTACAGCATTCATATTTTTAACTGTTGATGATGGTATGTATTTAGCAAAAAAAACCTACAATGAAAAATTGGGTATTCTAGGAGGGCTATCTATTTTAGGTTCAACAGGTATTGTAAAGCCAATGAGTATAGAAGCTGTAAAAGAGACAATTAAATGTGAAATAGATGTATTATTGGCAAATAATATTTATAATTTTTTCTTAATTCCAGGTCGCATAGGGAAGAAATGTTTGGATATCTATTTTGAAAAAAGCCCCTATGTTAATGTATCAAATTTCTTTGATTTTACCTTTGATTACTTAAAAGATAGGTTAATTACTGAAATAAATATAATAGGCCATCCTGGAAAGATTGCAAAAATGGCAATGGGGCATTATTACACACACTCTAAATATGCCCCATCTCCAATAAAATATATTGCTGATAGATTAAATATAAATGCTAATTATAACACTGTTGAAGAAATTGTTAAAGAAGGTTATAATTTTGACATTATCGCAATTGATATAGCAGAGAGAATTTATAAAGACTACAAAATAAAAGCAGAAATCTATTTATGTGATATGAAAGGATCTTTAATTGGAAAAAACACATAGATCAAAAATAAACATTATATCAGTTGGACCTGGTAATAAAAAATATTTAACCTTAGAGGCACTTAATAAGATAGAATGTTCTAATTTGATTATTGGTCCCTCACGTTTTATGAGTTTTGCGCCTAATAAGTATTATATAGTACCAACAAATCTAGTAGAGGATACAATCAATATTATTGCCAAATATAGAAAAAATGAAGTTAGTGTATTAGTTTCAGGGGATGCTGGTTTTTATAGTATTTCTAGGTTTATAGTTGATAGATTTGGCAAAGATAATGTAGAGGTAATCCCAGGAATTAGTATTGTTCAAGCCTTTTCTGCATATTTAAGATGTAATTGGAGTGATATGAACTTTTTCTCCTTTCATGGGAAGGATGATATAGATATAATACTAAAAGATTATATTGGAGAAAAGCTATTTATACTATGTGATAATATTAATGCTATAAAGAGTTTCTTAATAAAATCTAAGATGTTATTGTCAAATTTTAATATTTGGGTGTGTCAAAATTTTTCTTTGTCAGATGAATTAATTATTAATTTAAAAGATGTAAATGATTTATCAAATTTGAAGGATGACAGCCTAAAGATAATGGTGCTTATTCCGAAGAGAGAGGATAGATGAATCTATATTTTGTTGGTGCAGGTCCTGGAGATGTCGAACTATTAACAGTTAAAGCCTATAGGTTAATAGAGGAAGCTGATTGTATTATTTATGCTGGTAGCTTGATTAATAAATCTATTCTAAGCATAAATAAAAGGGATTGTGAATATTTTGATTCATCAAGATTAAATCTTGATGAGATTATAAACATAATTGAAAATTATGTATCTAATAACAAAAAAGTAATTAGACTTGCCTCAGGAGAGCCTTCTATCTATGGAGCAATTTTAGAGCAGATGATAGAGTTAGATAATAGAGGCATAGAGTATGAGACAGTCCCTGGTATATCCTCCCTTTTTGCTGTAAGTAGTAAATTAAAAATTGAGTTAACAGCACCTGAGGTTTCTCAGACAGTTATTATAACAAGGGTAGAGGGTAGAACTAAGAAACCAAAGGGTGAATCAATTAATATAATTGCAGAAGTAAAAGGAACGCATGTCTATTTTTTATCAATTGATAAGATTGCATATATAACTGAAAGATATATTGAACATCATTGGAGTGAAAATACCCCAGTAGCTGTGGTGTATGATGTAACTGGGGTTAATGAAAAAATTGTCTATGGGGAATTAAAAAATATAGCTAGTTTAGTAGCTGAACAAGAAATTAACAAAAAGGCTCTTATAATAATAGGTGAAATATTAAATAGAAAACTTAATAAGTATTCAAGGTTGTATGATAAAAAATTCTTTCATGGGTATAGACCCAAATAAGACTGCCGTCGTTGTTTTAAATAATAATGGTTTGCGCCTTGCTTATGAAATAAAGAAGTGTTTACCATGCAGCATATTTCTTCCCAAAAAGTTGTTTGTTGATGATTCGTTATTTTATTTTAATAACATAAAAGATATTATACCTACTCTTTTTGATAAATATAGATATATTGTTGCAATAATGGCTACAGGTATAGTTGTTAGAACTATAAGAAATTTTATTGTCTCAAAATATAGTGATCCAGCTGTAGTTGTTGTAGATGAGGCAGCACATTACGTTGTAAGTATACTTTCAGGCCATGAAGGAAAGGCTAATAGACTAGCATGCGCCATAGCCTCCATAATATCTGCTGAGCCAGTTATTACAACAGCTTCAGAATCAATGAAAAGATATATAGTTGGTTTAGGCTTTAGAAAGAATGTTAAGAAAGAGCATCTAGAAGAAGCCTTAGCTTCAGTATGTAATACTGCTAAGATAAATCTCTCGGATATAAAATTTTTGGCAACTATTAAAAGAAAATTGTTTTGTAGGGCATTCCAGGAGTTAATAATTGAAAAAGATCTATTATTTCGGCTTATTGATGAAGAATTAATATCTCAACCATTTTATAAATTTGATATATATAGTAAACCTTCAAAATATCTAAATATTCCCTCAGTCTCTATACCCGCTGCGGTATTATCAGCAAAAAAACCGAGGTTTATACTAAAAAGAGCCATATTCAGTGGTGTAGTAACAACAGTTGTGGAGGATATGTATTAATGGAAAAGGGAAAACTCTTTATCATAGGTATTGGGCCAGGTGATACAAGTTTGTTGAGTGATTATGCTATTAGAGTTATTAAGAAATGTGATGTACTGTGTGGCTATAAGTTATATATTTCAAGAATTTAT
>JAXHVM010000150.1 GCA_034189185.1 Deferribacterota bacterium | reverse complement strand
AAGCAAAAAAGATGCCAGTTAAAAACATATAGAATTATATATTATGTTAAAAAAGGGGAATTAACAAAATGGCGGCACAGGGACTCGAACCCCGGACGCTGCGGATATGAGCCGCATGCTCTAACCACCTGAGCTATGCCGCCAATTCTTTATATAGAAAGTCTAAGTCATCTACAAATTTTAATAAAAATTGCGGGGGCAGGATTTGAACCTGCGACCTTCGGGTTATGAGCCCGACGAGCTACCAAACTGCTCTACCCCGCTGTAGTTATTTATAAACTTTATTATTAATATGTCAATATCAAAATATTAAATATTTTCATCTTTTATTTTATATTTAAAACGCATTAAGATAGCCAATACTTTAGCTGCTTTACTCTTTACTAATTCATCTTCTGATATCCAAAATTTTCTTAATTCGTTTTTTATCTCCATAGGATCTAATTTCTGATTAACAAAATTTACATCTTTATCAACAATTACCGCATAAAAATAGGCTTTCTCATTAGTTAGACCAGCTGAACTATATACTTCACCTAGATTAATTAATCTCTCTTTTGTAGTTACCAGCCCTACTTCTTCTCTTAATTCTCTTAGCGCAGTATCTAGAGGTGTTTCACCATTTTCAATTAACCCAGCTGGAAATTCAAGGATCCTCTCTTTAATCGGAATCCTGTATTGCTCTATAACCAAATATTTTTTAGTTGATTTATTATATACCAAAACGATTGAAACACCACTACAATTTTTTCTAACAACATATTCCCAATTATCTTCACATATTAACTCTAAATATTTACCCATACTTTAATTTATACCATATATTATAATAAACTTCAAAAGTTATTTAAGTTATTTAATTTATTAACAAATTATAATATTATTATGATTATAGTTTAAAAATGAGGTGTATTATGACTTATAGAACAGAAAAGGACAGTCTAGGCGAGTTAAAAATAGAAATAGACAAATATTACGGGGTTCAAACAGCAAGGGCTTTAAAAAACTTTAATATCAGTGGTATGGCGCTGCCAATAGATTTTATAAGGGCAGTAACCCTGATTAAAATGGCAGCTGCTACGGCAAATACAAAGTTAGGTCTATTAGAAAATAAATTGGGGGATGCTATTATTAATGCTGCAAGTGAGATCCTTGAAGGGAAGTATGATGATCAATTTCCAATTGATATATATCAAACTGGTTCAGGTACTTCTACAAATATGAATGTTAATGAGGTTATAGCAAATAGGACATGTGAATTATTAGGTGGAAACAAAGGCGATAAAACAATTTGCCATCCAAATGACCACGTCAATATGGGTCAATCTAGTAACGATGTAATACCAAGTGCAATCCATATATCTGCAGTATTAAAAACTAAAGGACTTCTAATACCACAATTAGAAAAATTGCAGAAAGTTTTAGAAGATAAAGCAGAGGAGTTTAGTGATGTTATAAAGATAGGGCGAACACATTTGATGGATGCAACACCAACAACCCTTGGAAATGAATTTAGCTCATATGCCAAGCAAATTGAATTATCAATAAATAGAATTGATCAATCCCTAGAAGGTTTATATGAGCTTCCCTTAGGGGGTACAGCTATAGGAACAGGCATAAATACTGATAAACAATTTGGTGAATTAACAATAAAGGAAATTTCATCGCTTACAAATATTTCATTTGTGCAAAGTGACAATCTTTTTGAGGGGCTTGCATCAAAAGATGCAGTGGTTTTCTTTTCGGGAAGCCTAAATACTCTAGCTTGTGCAATTATGAAAATTGCTAATGATTTACGTCTGCTAAATTCAGGCCCAAGATGTGGTATATCAGAGATAACCCTGCCAGCGTTACAACCTGGCAGTTCAATAATGCCTGGAAAAGTAAACCCTGTAATACCAGAATCTGCAATACAAGTTGCAGCTACAGTTATGGGTATGCATCAAACAATATCAATAGCTGGGAGCTCTGGCAATTTAGAATTAAATGTGATGATGCCATTAATAGCTTATAATATATTATTTATGATTGAAATACTTGCAAATATAGCATCTCACTTAAACTATAAATGCATAAAGGGAATAGTAGCAAATAGAGAAAAATGCTTAAATTATGTTGAATGGTCAATGGCGCTTGTAACACCCCTTGCAAAGAAAATAGGCTATGACAAAGCAGCAGAAATTGCACATGAAGCCTTCGAAAAAAATAAAACAGTAAAAGAAATAGTAGCTCAAAAAGGAATTCTTTCAACTGAAGAATTAGAAGATATATTAAACCCATGGAATATGATCTAGCTATTTTATAATCTAGTTTGCTTTTAAAATTATTATTAGCTACAATATAAGTGGAGGTTTTTATTATGAACAATAAAGAAGAAAAAATAAGAAAAGGTTGGTGTGGTCCTTGTCATCATAGATGTGGTTTGAATCTATATCAATCAGGCAACATTATTACAAAAGTAACTGGTGATCCAGAGCATCCTATGAGTAGAGGCTTTATCTGTGCTAGGGGCAAAACTATTCTTGAACATCTATGCCACAAGGATAGAGTCAATTTCCCTCTAAAAAGAAAGGGGGATAGGGGTAGTAATGAGTGGGTAAGAATAACGTGGGAACAAGCGCTTGATGAGATTGCTGATAAACTTCTTAACCTTAAAGAAAAATATGGCCCTGAAACCCTTACCTTTGCACATGGAACCTACAGAACATATGGATGGCCTATTAAACGCTTTTTCAACCTCTTTGGCTCTCCAAATATTATGGGCGCTCAAAATATTTGTAGATGTCCTGGCTGGACAATTGAATGGACGACCTGTGGTGGTCCATTGTTTAGTGATATGACAAATAGTAAACTTATAATATTGTGTGGCAGCCATTTAAAAGAATCCTCGCCTCACCCTGGTTGGACTTCTCTTGTTAAAGCTAAAAAAAATGGTGCAAAACTCATTGTTGTTGACCCAATAAAAAATAGTGAAGCTGAGATTGCTGATAAATGGTTGGGGATAAAGCCAGGCACTGACGTATATCTATTTTTATCATGGATTAAATATATTATTGAAAATAACCTATTCGATAAAAATTTTGTTGAAAAATATTGCTTTGGTTTTGACAAATTAGAAGAACATATAAAGAACTTCACCTATGATGAAGCATCAAAGATAACTAATATAAAAAAGGAAGATATAATAGAAGTTGCAGATCTCTATGCAAAAACCTCACCAGCTGTAATCCCTTGGACATTTGGCCTTGATAAGCAAGGAATAAATGCTAATCAAGCCCAAAGGGCAAGATTGATATTAGAAGCATTAACCGGGAATTTTGATATTAAAGGGGGTGAGCTTATAGGAAGAAATGGGATTGGGCCTATAACTGACTATGAGATGGAAGCTAATGAATACCTCAAAAGCAGTCAAAGAGAAAAACAGATTGGCTCACAAAAACACAGATTAATGGCCTATCCTGGGTGGGAATTAATTGAAGAAGCCGCTTTAAAAAAAGATACCTCCTACTCACTTCCACCTGTAGCCGAATTTGGGGCTTCAGCTTATGCCCCTGATGTATTTGATGCAATGATCACAGGAAAACCTTACAATGTAACAGCTTTTATTTCTCAGGCAAGTAACCCCATAGTAACCTTGACAAATGGAGAAAAAATCTATAAAGCTTTATTAAATTCAAAGCTAAATGTTGTTATGGATTACTATATTACACCTACTGCAGCTCTGTCTGATTATATACTGCCAGCAGCTTGCACGCTCGAAAGAGCTGATATTCAAGATATGCATGGATTTTCAAATATAATACTTGCTAATAACAAAGCTATTGAGCCACTATATGAGAGAAAGGATGACTACTATCTCTGGAAAGAACTTGGAAGAAGGGTTGGGCAAAAAGAGTTTTGGCCCTGGGAGACTATGGAAGAAGCCCTTGATTTTAGACTTAAAAGGGTAGGCATATCATTTAAAGAACTGTGTGAAGGCTACCAGTACAATATGGAGCCAAAATATAAAAAATATGAAACACACGGTTTTGCTACCCCTACAGGAAAAATTGAACTTTTTTCTACTATCTTGGATAAACTAGGGTATCCTCCATTGCCAGTTTACAAAGAGCCTAAAAGCAGTATGAGTACTAACGAAGAATCCCTAATATTAATAACGGGTGTGCGCTTTATGCCTATGTATCAATCAGAATTAAGGCAAATTAAAAGTGCTCGCATGAAACATCCTGAGCCTTTGGCATTATTGAATGACAAAACAGCTGGGCATTTTAACCTACGTCATAATCAATATATTATAGCAGAAAATGACTTTGGAAGGGCTATATTTAAGTTAAAAATATCTGAAAAGATGCAAGATAATATGATTCATTTAGAGCATGGTTGGTGGTTTCCAG
>JAXHVM010000149.1 GCA_034189185.1 Deferribacterota bacterium | reverse complement strand
ATGATAGAGATTATAATGTTGATATTGGTGTATTTACAACAGAAAACCAGCTAAACAAGGTAAAAGAGCATGTTGATGAAGCCCTTTCAATGGGTGCAAAAATAATTGCTAAATCAAAAGTTGTTGATGGAAAGAATGTAATGCCAGCTATGGTTCTTACAGATGTGAATCATAATATGCAAATTATGAAAGATGAAACCTTTGGTCTAGTTATAGGTGTTATGAAGGTTAGCTCAATAGAGAAGGCGCTAGAGTTAGCTAATGATTCATACCTTGGATTAACAGGTTCTGTATGGTCAAAGAATCTTAAGAAAGCAGAAAAAATAGGAAGACAAATAAAAGCAGGTGCTATAACAATAAATGATCATTTGATGAGTCATGGGCTTCCTGAGACTTCTTGGGGTGGTTTTAAACAATCAGGTATAGGTAGAACCCATGGTTTCTTAGGTTTTTATGAATTAACCCAACCTCAAATGATAGTTAATGATATCTTGCCTTTTATAAAAAAGAATATCTTCTGGCATCCCTATGACAAAAAGTTATATGATGGGTTAAAAGGTATTCTGCATTTCTTATATTCCCATAATATTAAAAACAAAATTCTTGGTGTCTTTAGTTTACTAAGGGTCTTTCCAAGAATGTTTAAAAAATAGTTACTTTATTAGAGCATAGCAATTGCTATGCTCTTCTTTAATTTTACAAGAGTGTTAAAAAGTAGATATCGATAGTCATATCCTTTATTTATAAGCACTATTATTTTGATATTATTATTTGTTAAATATTAATTTATGCGCTAATATTATTATGTGGGAGAGAAAGTATTATCAGCAATAAATATTAATAAAAGTTTCTTTTCTGTAAAAGTATTAATTGATGTTACATTTAATGTCTACAAAGGTGAGGCAATGGCTCTTCTTGGGGAAAATGGGGCTGGGAAGTCTACCCTCGTTAAGATACTAACAGGCATTTATAAAAAAGATAATGGTAGTATAGTTTATAATGGTGAAGAATTAGAATTTAAAAGTCCGCTAGAAGCCTATAATTCCGGTATATATATACTAATGCAGGAATTGAATTTAATCTCTGAGCTAACAGTTGCTGAAAATATATTTTTAGGTAGACAACCTGTTAATAATTTTAAAAAGATTAATTGGAAGTATATGTATGATTATACTAAGCATTTATTAGATGATCTATCTTTGGATATTAAACCTAATGAATTAGTGAAAAACTTAAGTGTTGCCAATCAAAAAATGGTTGAACTTGCAAGGGCTATCTATTTTAACGCAAATATAATAATTATGGATGAACCAACAGATGCATTAACAGATGTAGAAAGAAATGTACTATTTACAATTATTAGAGATTTAAAAAATAAAGGTAAAAGTATTGTTTATATAACCCATAGGCTTGAAGAAATATTTGAAATATGCGATAGGGTTACAGTATTAAGAGATGGCAGGTTAGTTTTAGAGGAGAAAATAGATCAAGTAAACAAAAATTTGCTAATTAATAAAATGGTTGGAGAGTCTCTAGTATCAGATAATTATTTTGTTAAATGTAGTACCAAGAACAATCTTTTTAAAGTGGATAATTTAAGTAATGACTATTTAAAGGATATATCCTTTACAATTAATGAAGGTGAGGCATTAGGTGTTTTTGGCTTAATTGGAGCTGGTAGGACCTATTTAGCAAAAACTCTTTTTGGGATTTATCCAAAATATAAAGGTAGAATCTATTTAAGGGGCAAAAAATTATTGTTAAAAAACTGTAGAGAGGCTAAAAATTGTGGTATTATATATGTTAGCGAGGATAGAAAAAATGAAGGCTTAGTTGTTGATTTGACTGTTAGTGAAAATATAACATTATCTTCTCTGGATAAATATATAAGACTTTTTAAAATTATTGATTTTAAAAAATTAAGGATAAGCGTTTTAGATTATACAAAAAAATTGAGGATTAAAGTTTTCTCTATTGACCAAAAAGTTGTATATCTAAGTGGGGGTAATCAACAGAAGGTTTCAATAGCAAAGGCGTTAGATACTTCTCCTACAGTGCTTATACTAGATGAACCCACAAGGGGTGTTGATGTTAAAGCAAGAAGAGAAATCTACTCAATCGTTAATGAATTAAAGAAGAGGGGATTGGCGATTATTTTTATCTCTTCTGATGTAGATGAGATTATGGGAATATCTGATAATGTGTTAGTAATGAATAAGGGGAGAAAAATAGATTTATTAAAAAGAAGTGATATTAATAAAAACCGTTTAATGCAATTAGCTTTTAATGTTAAATAACAAGAAGCTTTTTTCTAACTTATTTAAAATTGTAACAAAATTTCCTACCCTTACATTTTTGATAATATTTTCATTAGTTGTAGCAATTTTTAATCCTCAATTTATGAGCTATAGTAATTTTTTTAATATTTTAAGACAGGCTGCTGTTAACGCCATAGTTGCAGCTGGAATGACCTTTGTTATATTAACAGGTGGTATAGATCTATCTGTTGGCTCCATATTAGCTTTTTCAGGTGCAGTTTTGGCAAAACTAATTGTGCATGGTGCCTATGAGGTTTATGCTATTATATTACTTTTATTGACTGGGGCATTCCTTGGACTGTTAAATGGATTTATTATATGTAAAGGTAAAGTCCAGCCTTTTATAGCAACCCTTGCCATGATGATCCTTTTAAGAGGGGCAACCCTCGTCTTTACAGATGGTAGTCCTATAACTTTTAGTTCAAATTTTGAGTTACATATATTAGATGCAATTGGCTCAGGTTATTTTCTGGGTATTCCATTGTCAGTTTATATAATGTTATTAGTATTTGTAATTGGTTATTTTATTTTAAGATATATGAAGATTGGCAGATATATATATGCTGTTGGATGCAACGAAAAAGCTACCTATATAGCTGGTATTAACACAAATATTGTAAAAATATTTGCCTATACTGTTTGTGGTATAACAGCTGCTATCTCTGGTTTAATTGCAACAACTAGATTGTTCTCTGCCCAACCTACAATGGGAAGCAGCTATGAGTTAGATGCAATAGCTGCTGTAGTTATTGGAGGGACTCCTTTGTCAGGTGGCAGAGGTAGTATAGTTGGGACATTGATCGGTGCTCTTATTATAAGTGTTTTAAACAATGCATTGAATATCTTAAATGTTTCATCCTATTATCAGATGGTTGTAAAAGGTCTTGTAATATTGGTTGCAGTTATATTAGATAGAAAAAATATATAATAGCAGTAGGAGGTGTTATTATGAGAATATTATTAAAGGGTTTCCTTTTTGCTCTTGCACTAATTATTGTTGGATGTGGATCACAGAAAGAGACTGATTATAAATATAAGATTGGTTTTGTTATATCAACATTAAATAACCCTTTTTTTGTTAAATTAAAAGAGGGTGCTGAAGATATTGCTAATGTAAATAATGTTAAATTAACAGTACTTGATTCAAGGAATGACCCTATTAAAGAGCAAAATAATGTAGAGTCTTTAATTGTATCAGGTGTTGATCTAATTATTATAAACCCTACAGATTCTGATGCTGTTGTTAAGTCTGTTGAACTTGCAAATAATAAAAATATACCTGTAATAACAGTTGATAGGAAGGCGGCCTCAGGTAAGGTTGTATGCCATATTGCTTCTGATAATTATAAGGGCGGTGCTATGGCTGCCGAATACATAATAGATCTATTAAATGGTAAAGGTAATGTTATTGAATTGCAGGGAATTCCTGGTACTTCAGCAGCAAGAGAGAGAGGAAAAGGGTTTAATGAACGAATTAAATACTCAGATATAAAGGTTGTTGCACGTCAACCTGCTAACTTTGATAGAAGAGAGGCTCTAGTTGTTATGGAGAATCTCCTACAGAGGTATCCTAATGTTGATGCAGTTTTTGCTCACAACGATGAAATGGCTTTGGGTGCTATTAAGGCAATTGAAGAAGCAAATAAAGATATATATGTAGTAGGTTTTGATGGTACTGAGGATGCACTTTTGGCTATAAAAAATGGTAGATTAACTGCAACAATTGCGCAACAGCCTTCTAGAATGGGTAGACTTGCAGTGGAGAATGCGATTAAGTATTTAAACGGTGAGAAGGTTCCGAAAAATATAAAGGTAGATCTTCTTTTAATAAAAGGTTGATAAAAAAGTGATAATTATTTAATTATAATATTAAAAGCGTGGGAATGTGTTTAAAAAAAACCACTGTATACTCTAAATACTACTACGTTAACTCTACATTCACCTTCTTTTAAGGCTTTGAAAGTAAATACTTTTTTAGATAATTTCGGTGGGTTATCATATGCTGAATAGTGGTAAACTTTTGAATCTATTAATTTAATATATTTTTCCCTAATGCACTCACTTTCTTTATTTAACTCCATTCTTATTGTTGGTGCAGGATAGGGAACAGCTG
>JAXHVM010000148.1 GCA_034189185.1 Deferribacterota bacterium | reverse complement strand
ATGACATTAGGTGCAGATACAAGAGTGAATATAAAAAAGGGTTAAATAGTAAGCTAGGAGGAGATAATGGCAAAAAAACAAATAGCATTTTATTTTGATCAGAATAGGTGTATGGGATGTGATGCTTGTGTTGTAGCTTGTAAAGATTGGAATAATGTTAATCCAGGGCCAGCTGAATGGCGCAGAAAATATGTAGAAGAGGATGGATCATTCCCAAATTTAGCAATTTTTAATTTGGTTATGTCCTGCAATCATTGCACTAATCCTGCATGCTTAAAAGCTTGTCCCGTTGGTGCAATTTATAAGCGAGAAGAAGACGGTATTGTTTTAGTGGATAGATCGTTGTGTATAAATATATTGGCATGTAAAGCAGCGTGTCCATTTAGTGCTCCTCAGTTTGCTGATGATAAAAGTGAACCAACAAAGGATACAACTTGGCAAGTACCTCATCCTATGCAGAAATGTACATTTTGTTGGGACAGACTAGAAGATGGATTGCCACCAGCATGTGTTGCCTCTTGTCCTCAAAGGGCACTGGATTATGGAACAGTAGAAGAGATATTTGAAAGATATCCAAATGCACAAAGAACAGTAGTAGGATTTCCTGATTCTACTGTAGGTCTATATGGTTCACCCCTTGATGAAGATACACTACCTAATATATATTTTAACCCAAAAATAAAACCAAAAATATATTAGTTTAAAAAATAAATAAAGGTATTATATTGAAGGAAAAAACTTTTTAGGTATGATAATATGTTAATATCTATTGATGAGAAGAATATAAATAATATTAAAAACAAAAAGTTTTATGAAGAAGCTTTAAAGTATATTGACAACAATAGACAGCTGCTAATAGATATAAAAAAAATTGGTATGGATGTAGCAGAATATGATGAAGCTTTGGCAACTAAGAAAAGCAAGCTACTTGATTTATTAAAGCAAAAAGGAGCTATATTTCGTAACAATAATAAGAGTATTTATATAAATTATTTATCAAAAGCTTGCCTGGAATGCAGAAAGGGTGATAAATCTTTTACATTTTTCTATTCCCTAAGATGTAATAGAGATTGTTATTTTTGTGGCAATAAAAATCAAGATAATTATGAGTATTATGTGAGAAATTATAATGATATCATTTCCGAGTTTAAAGCTATTAAGAATAAAAAACAATTGAAAGCAATTGCGCTAACAGGTGGTGAACCTTTAATGTATCCTGAAAGAGTATTCGATTTTTTTAAACTGGTAAAAAGTAGATCTCCCTTAGCTCATACCCGCATTTATACAAATGGTGATTTTCTTGACGAATCAATATTAAAAAAAATGCAGAGACTTAATTTAAACGAAATACGTTTTAGTATAAAGCCCAATGATGATAATAATTATGATACAACAATTATAGAAAAGTTAAGCAAAGCTAAGGAATATATACCAGAAGTTGTTGTAGAAATGCCTGTAATACCTGGTACATTGGAGGAGATGAAAGAATTGTTAAATGAGTTAGAATATATAGGTATTACGGGTATAAATCTATTAGAATTTCTCTACCCATGGATTAGACCTGATGAATTTAAAAAGCGAGGATTTAAGGTAAAGTATAGACCCTATGAAATATTATATAGCTATAATTATCCTGGTGGGCTACCTATTAGCGGAAGTGAAGAAGAGTGTTTAGAATTACTACTTTATGCTCTAGATAAAAATTTTAAAATGGGAGTACATTATTGTTCACTAGAGAATAAGTTAACATCTCAAATATATAATCAAAATGTTGGAACAATGCTTATGCCCTATGAGGTGTTTTCTGAAAAAGATTTTTTCATAAAAACTGCAAAGGTTTATTCAAAGGATATAGGTAAGGTTATTAAATATATAAAGAATGTTAAAGAGTGTGTCTATGATGAAGAAAATGATATTTTAGAATTTCATCCTAAATATATTCCATATCTACCAGATGATATAGAAGTTGCAATAACTTATAACGTTGTTGAAAATAGAGGTGGGGATATGGTATTAGAAGAAATAAATATTGATTATACAAAACCCAAAATATTTGAGTATGACAAAGATATATGAATAAAATTATGAATTTTATTGAAATTAATAGTGGAAGGGAAGTAGTTTATAATTTTTTATCAAGAAGTTTAATAGATTGCCCAGATAAGCAATATTTAAAGATGTTTGAAGAATTATGTACTTATCTTGTGGAGATTGGTAATAATAAAAACGTAGACCACATAAAGGTTAAAAAAATATTTTTAAATCTAAAAAGAGAAATAAATACCAATATTGATAAAAATAATATAATTATAAGATTGTCAAAGGAATATACTAATCTATTTTGTCTTGGTAGTTACAGTATTGCCCCCTATGAATCTGTTTATCTTTCTGTTAGTAGGATTCTTAAGCAAAAGCCTTGGGAAGAGGTTTCTAGGGTATTTAATGAAAATAAATTTTTTACAAAAAAGAACGCTAATTTACCAGAAGACCATATTGCTCATGAACTTCTCTTTATGAGCTTTTTATCGTATAAGGCAAAAGAAGCTTCAAAAAAATCTGATATTGATGAATTGGAAGTTATTTATTACAAACAAATAAGTTTTTTAGAAAAACACCTGTTTAGATGGACTGGTGATTTGTGCAATGATATATTAAGAAAAATATTATATGGTGATTCCTTTTATGCTGGCATTGCCAGTTTCATAAAAGGTTATCTAGATATGGATTATGGGTTCTTAAAGAAAGTAGTTGTGTAAATTTATCATTATTTTTTATATAATCCATATGTTTACTTTAAATTCTATCCTTAAAATAATTCATTTTGAGGAACAATATTAATCTAATAAATATTTAAAATTGCAACATATTATAAATCTAAGGTTGATAATGAATCACTACATCTACAAATTTATGTAATTTGCATTATTTAAAGATATGATCCCCTTATTTTAGGGGACCATATATATTAATATCTATGAATATCCAAATGTTATTTCTTTATCCCTGCTATTTCTTCTAGCATATCTGTAGTTACAGATTTTGGCCTTTCTATTGGATAACCCAAAGCTCTATCCCATGTTATATTAGCTAGCACGCCCAATGCTCTTCCGATACCAAATAGAACAGTATAAAATTCATATTCTTTAACACCATAATGCCACTGGATTACACCTGAGTGTGCATCAACATTAGGCCATGGATTTTTTGCTTTACCCTGTTTTTCTAAAATTGGTGGGACTACTTCATATAGTAGACTAGTAGTTTTAAAGACAGGATCATCGGGTAAATGTTTGAGGCACCATTCTCTTTGGGCCATGTATCTTGGGTCAGTTGCTCTTAAAACAGCATGTCCATAGCCAGGGATAACTTGACCACTATTAAGAGTGTCCCAACAATATTTTTCAGCTTCTTCTTTTGTAGGAACCCTATCACCTAAATCTTTCATCATATTTTGTACCCATTTGAGACATTCTTGATTTGCTAAGCCATGCAAGGGGCCAGCAAGCCCGTTCATGCCAGCGGATAGTGAATAATAGGCATCAGAATAGGCTGAGGCTACCAAATGTGTTGTGTGCGCTGATACATTACCACTTTCATGGTCAGAGTGTAGTATAAAATACAGTCTCATTAAATCATCGTATGGTTTATCAATCCCCATCATATGAGCAAAATCTGCCCCAAGGTCAAGCTCTGGATTTGATTCAATGGGGGTATCCTCTCTATACTTCATTCTATAAATATATGCACCAATTTCTGGAAGTTTAGCCATAAGATTCATACAATCTTCATACATATATTCCCACGCATTCATCCTTGTTACTTTTCCTTCGCTATAAGCCTTTGCAAAAATAGATTCTCTTTGCATTGACAATATTGCCATGGAAAACATTGTCATTGGGTGTGCATCCCTTGGGTATGATCTAATTACATCAAATACATATTTTGGAACCCTCTTTCTATTTTTGAATTCATCAACAACACTTTTAATTTCATTTTCTGTCGGGATATCGCCAGTAAGCAATAGATAGAAGAAGCCTTCAACGTATGGCATTTCAGCATCTTTTGGTTTAGGGAGTTTTTTTAATACTTCAGGTATTGTATAGCCTCTAAATCTAATTCCTTCAATGGGATCTAAATAAGAAATGTCAGTTACCAAACATTTAATACCCCTCATTCCGCCTATTACCTGAGAGATAGTGACATCACATACTTTTACATCACCATATTCCTTAACTAATCTTTGCGTTCTAGGCCTGTGCTCCTCAATTTTCTTTGCCAAACTTTCTTTCAAATTGCTCATAATTAACCTCCTATGTTTATGTTTGATGTTAGTTAAAATTTAACACTAATAGTTTGTAGCAAATATATTTTATTATTACAATATAACAAAAATAAAATAACTTAATAAAACTTTTTAAAGCTAACATATTCTTACTCCCAAAAA
>JAXHVM010000147.1 GCA_034189185.1 Deferribacterota bacterium | reverse complement strand
ATTAAAAATGCTTATGACGCGGTAAGTGAAAAAGGAATGGGCAAGATACACTTAATAGTTAGCGACAGTGAAGAGTTTATTATATTTGACATTGAGGATAATGGTGTTGGTATAAGTGAGGAGAAAATAAAACATATATTTGATGAATTTTACACGACAAAACAGAGTGGATCGGGCATAGGGTTGTCTATTGTAAAACATATACTAGAGCTATATAATGCTGAAATAAGTGTAAAATCAAAATTAAATGTGGGGACAATATTTACAGTAAAGATTCCAGTTTATGATGAAAAAGATTAGTATAGTAATTCCAGCATATAATGAAGAAAAAAACATATCCCCTCTTATTGAAGAGTTAGAGAAAGTATTAAAAAATATTGGTGATAATTATGAGGTTATATTTGTAGATGATGGAAGCACTGATAATACCCTTAAGGTTATCAAAGAGGTTTCACAACGTAATAATAAAATTAAATATATTTCTTTTAGTAGTAATAAAGGTCAATCTGCTGCATTGGCTGCCGGTTTCATTTATGCACAAGGTGAGATTATTGTTACAATGGATAGCGATCTTCAAAATAACCCGTGGGATATGATTAAAATGCTAGAATACTACGGAGAATATGATATGGTAATTGGTTGGAGACATAAAAGAGCAGATGACTTGTGGAAGAGATTTGGGAGTAAGGTTGGAAATATAACAAGAAATTTGTTGCTTGGTGAAAATATAAATGACACAGGGTGTTCATTAAAGATTATGAAAGCTGAGATTATAAAGAGAATAAAAATGTTTAATGGTTTACACCGATTTCTACCCACCCTTATGAGACTGGAAGGAGCAAAAATTAAGGAGATTAAGGTTGATCATAGACCCCGTAGGAGCGGTAAATCAAAATATGGTAACATCAGTAGAGCAATAAGTGGGCTAGCGGATATTTTTGTTGTTAGGTGGATGATTAAAAGATATATTAAGATTGATGCAAATGTCAAAATTTGAATTATATTTACTTATAATTGGTTTTGCAGGGCAATTCTGCTTTTTTATGAGATTCTTTATACAATGGGTCTATACTGAGAAATATAGGGAGAGTATAATACCTGTAGTATTTTGGTATTTTAGTTTAGCAGGTGGTATTTTACTTTTAACCTATGCGATTCTAAGGAAAGATATAGTTTTTACAGTTGGACAAGCTGGTGGTGCCTTTGTGTATCTAAGAAATCTATATTTTATAAAAAGGAATAGGAATGTCAAATCAGATTGAGCAATTAGTAGAATATTTTAGATCTTCAAATTATATAGTTGTTTTAACTGGAGCAGGCGTTTCAACAGAAAGTGGTATACCCGATTTTAGGAGTCCAAAATCTGGATTGTGGAATAAATACTCCCCAGAGATTGTTGAAATTGATTATTTTATGCGTTATCCAGAGGCTTTTTATAAATTTCTATTAGATGGTATAAGAGATACATTTAATGCAAAACCAAATTTTACACACTATTTTTTGGGTAAATATGAGAAAAAGGGTAAAATCAAGAGTATTATAACTCAAAATATAGACGGCCTGCATCAAAAAGGAGGATCAGAAAAGGTATTAGAATTGCATGGCAATATGAGAAAGGCAATATGTATGAAGTGTGGAAAAAAATTTAAAACTGAAGAAATAATTAAATATTATAAAGAAAAAAATGAAGCTCCTAAATGTAGTTGTGGTGGTATTATAAAACCAGATGTTGTTTTCTTTGGCGAAATGTTGCCCACAGATACATTAAATGAGGCTTTTTCCGAGGCAGAGAGATGTGATTTATTTATTTCATTAGGCTCATCTTTGGTAGTTACCCCAGCTGCGCTATTGCCACATAGGGCGAAAGAGACTGGTAGTAAACTTGCGATTATAAATTTACAAAATACTCCCTTAGATAGGGATGCTGATATTGTAATTAATGAAAAAGTAAGCTATATTTTAAAGCAATTAGATAGGAAATTAGAAAATGTATAGGTTGTGGGCAACATGGAGAAAAAACTATATTAAGTCAGGCTTTCTTAAGAGTGAAAATTGTATATTTTGTATTGGTAAAGATAAAACTAATGACAGGGAATCTTTAATCTTAAAGAGGGGTGTTAATAATTTTATCATTATGAATTTATATCCCTATAACCCTGGACATCTTATGGTTGTGCCTTATAGGCATTTAAGTGATATTACAAAATTAAATGAGAAAGAATTTTTAGAAATGAAAGAGATGCTCGATATATCAGTTAAAGTACTAAAGGATAATATGTACCCAGAGGGATTTAATATTGGTTTTAATATAGGTAAAGCTGCTGGTGCAGGCATAGATGATCACTTGCATTTACATATTGTCCCAAGGTGGAGTGGTGATACAAATTTTATACCCGTTCTTTCAGAAACAAAGGTTATGTCAATTGATCTTTTTGAATTATATGATGAAATTGTAGATTATTTTAATAAAATGTGAATAAGGAGTATATAATGAAATTTATTAAGTTAATAATTAAAATTCTATTTTTGTGTATTATTGTTGTTTTTGGTGCCTTTAATATGGAGATTGTACCCGTTAAATATTTTGTAAATTATGAACCATTACAAATACCCCTTTTTATTGTTATGATAATATGTTTTTTCTTAGGCATGCTCATTGTCTATATGTTATTTATAACTGATAGAATGAAATTGAAAAGGCAATTGAATAATCTTAAAAAGGAGTTAAGAGTTAAAGAGAATGAATTAGTAAAATTGAGAAATATCTCCTTAACGGAAAAAGATACAAATGAGTGAGTTAATGCAGCTAAAATTAGGTGGTAAAATAGTGAAAGAGAAAAATTTTGAACAATTATTTAAGATAATAGATTATCTATTAGATAATAATTTAGATAAATGCTTAGAATTTTATAAGAATTTAGTTTTACAAGGTGATTCAAAGATTGAAGATTATATTGTCCTTGGAAAATTGTGCAGAAAAAAAGGAGATTATAAAAGATCAATTAAACTATTTGAAACTGTTCTTGCAGATGCTAGGCTCAAGGGATGGTTAAGGGGTTATGTAAAAAGAGAGCTTTTAAGGTCATATTATAGTTATGGTGATTATGAAAAAGTAATTGATATATCAAATGACATCAAAAGAAAGGATGAAGATATTTATAAAATATTAGCAGATGCCTATAGTAATACTCTCAATTTTAAAAGGGCGGTTTCAGCTTATAAGAAGCTTGAAAAAATTTCTGGAAGATCCTTTAAAAGAGAGGTGGCTTACAGCTATTTTACAGTAAGCAATAAATACGATGAGACTTCAAAGGAATATATAAGGTTAATAAAGAAGGGACTAAAATATTATGAAAGAAGTAGAAGGGGTAATATGGCTCTAATAAAGCATTATTATAAGAGAGGTGAGAAAAAACACACAATAAGTTTAATTGATGAGTTTGTTGAAAAAGAGTTGATGAAAAGTGATAATGATCTAATTGAATTAGAAAAAATTTATTATGAATTTGGTGACATTGAGGATTATGCATCAAAGATTTTATATAGATACAGGCTAAACGAAAAGAATATCTTTTTTGTATTATATTTGATAAATTTTTATAATAAGATGAATAAATCTGAAAAAGCACTTACATTATTAAAACAGACTGCTGAGGAATATGGCGTTAAAAGATTAATAGCTAGAAAGTATCTAGAATTTGAGCCAAATATTATTACCAAAGAAATTTTAGATGATAATAATTATAAATGTTTAAAATGTGATAATTTATTTAATGAATATAGTGATATATGCCCTATATGTAATCATATAGAAACTATGCGGCCCTATTAAAGACTTTTGTTATCTATTTATATTTATTCTATTTTTTATAATTTGCTAAACCTTTATAATAATTAATAATTATAACCTTAACTTTTTATTTTGGCATAAAACTTTCAATATACATTAACGAGGTAAAATAAGCATGCGTTTTGATATGGTTGAACATTTGGTTTCAAATCTTCCTACTACGCATAGTAAAATAGATAAAGATAAATCAAGTGGGGATAATACATTTCAAGAATTATTAAATTATTTGAGAAATATTAATGAGGTAGGGGAAAAAAATACTGATGAGGCATCAAATAGAGATTTATTTAATAAGCTTAACAAATTAAAGAAATCTATAGAGCATTTATTTGAAAATGGGGAAATTTTTTCCACGAAAAATGTAAATAGTGATATGGTAGGGAAAGAAATACCTAATACTATTGATATGAAGAATTCTAATAAAATAATTAACGAAAAAATTAAAGAATCTTTAAGAGAGATATATGACATAATAACTAAATTTTTGGATAACTTTTCTAATGAAGATAAAACCAGCAAAGACGTTATTAATTCAGTTGAGCATTTTCTAGATACAACTAATGTTAGCAAAGAAAAAGCTTCTATACCAAATAGCTTAGAAGAATTAGCAAGGAGCAAAAATTTCCTCATAGGCAAAAATAAACTTATTAGTAATAATTCTGATGCTTTTGGTAAATACGTTAGTAAAA
>JAXHVM010000146.1 GCA_034189185.1 Deferribacterota bacterium | reverse complement strand
TCAATATGGTAGTTATAGTTTGCGTTTTCTGTGCCTTTGAAGTAGAAATTATGTTCTTTAACATCTGTAGAGTCCTCATCTGCTAATGTATCGTTAAAGAATACCCTTGCCTTACAAGGTACTGATGTTTTAAAGGAGATAACAAACTCTCCATCACTTGAACTGCTCATATTTGAGACAAAAGGACCTTCAATTATTGAAGGTTCCTTAACAAAAGTTCCGTTTTTCTTAAAGTTTAAAATAAAATCATACATTCCTAAATCTCTATCCTTTCCACTTTCTTCAAGGGATAGCTTTACCCTAACCATTACACTACCTCTGTCTCCCCATCCCTCTGAATTATGGTCACCACTCATTAAATAGTCTATATCAATTTTGCCAACACCATTTTCTATATTCGACTCACTTCTGAAACGTTTATATGTATAGTCAACTTCATCTTTCTCAAACGGGTATGGCCCAACATAAATTCTTCCAAATATATTTCTGGGGTTAATCTCACTGCCATCATTTAATTTGGTTTTATTTGTCAAATCAAATATAAAACCTTCATCGTCACCTTCTTTAACAGCATTATTTAAATCTTCTATAGAATAAAGATTTCTAACACCTGCATCGATTTCATTGTAACCTGCATTACCTGGATCTATCACTGGTAAATCTTGGCCAAACGAATTTTGATTAAAAAAAGCTAACACTATGAAACATAATATAAATTTCTTTAACATAACTTTTCCTCCTTAATTTCTATATTACACAATAAATTATAGTAAAATTAAAATAAAAAGATGTTAAATGTATGTAAATTAAATCTTCTTAAGTATTCTTTTTATTTGTAAATTTCACTTCTTTTACCAATTCTTAATACTAGTAAAATTAATTCTTCATTTTCAAGTCTAAAAATAGTCCTTATTTTTTTGCAATAATAAAACGATATTGACCCTTATATTTAGTACCTTTCAATTCTGTGATTTTTCCTGATTTTTTTAGTTTATCAAAGTTTTCTGCTAAATAATGAATTTTTTTAATTACTAGTTGCCTTTCTACTGCGTCTAATATTTTCAAATTTTTAACTGCAACTTCTGAATACTTAACCTTCAATATCTTCAATATCTATACCAAATCTATACCAAGTTTGCGATAAACAACACTGCTATCATAGGTATTTATTTTACCTGATTTGATCTCATCAGTAATCTTATCAGCAACGATACCATCGGTATAATCAAAGTAAAAGCTCAATGCTGACTCAATAATATCCCTTTGGCTCTTATTTAATACCTTTGAAAGGATTTCAAGTTCATAGGCTAATGCTTCGTCAAGTGATATAAGTTTTTTTATACTAGACATAATCAATAACCTCCATATTATATATCTAATAATATATCTAAATAGATATAAACCAAGTTATAATCCTTTAAAAACACAATTAAACATCAAATAAAATCTAAAACAAAAAAAAGTTTGACACCCAAAGTCAGACAAAAGTTCACTGCTATAATATGTAAAAATAATATTAAAGAAATGCTTGCTAAAATGAAAGATAACGCAATGTACTATTGTAATATGTAATTAAAACATATACCTTGTTTTACTACGTTTAATTATTACAAAATACTTTGTAATGATAAGCCGTCCTTAATTGCAATATTGTAAAAGATAATCTTAATTTTTTTAGTTTTCAACAACATTAGTCTTTCTTTTTTTAGCTTTTGTGACAATAGGTTTTGCGCCGTTTTTATTTTTTCTAAAATAATTTAGGATTAATTCAGCATCTTCAAAAGGTACTGAAATGAAAGAGAATTTGTCGAATACTTGGACCTCACTAATTCTAGAAGGATTAATACCAGTTTTTTCTCTAATAAACTCTACGAGCTTTTTTGGAGCTAAATCATCCTGTCTACCTAATGCCACAAATAGCCTTGCTTTGCCACTTTTTTCTATATTAACTTCATCTAATGAAGAATATTTACTCCTGTCTAATTCTTCTTTATAAAAATATTTTATCAAGGCAGCAATAACTTTTAATGGCTCTTCCCCTTTTAATATTTCTTTAGCAAAATCAATTGTTTCATTATCAATATCGCTCTGGGCAATTGATTCAACTTCTTTTATTATAATATTTTTTCTGGCATTAATAACATCTTCAATAATTGGCAATTTTTTCTTTTTAAGACCATCATTTGTTAATCTTTTTATATGTGTTAATCTTCTATATTCCTCAGGGCTAACAAAGGTAATAGCAGTTCCCACCTTACCAGCCCTTCCCGTTCTACCAATCCTATGTATATAACTTTCTGGATTTTGGGGTATTGCATAATTAATAACATGGGTAACATCATTAATATCCAGGCCTCTAGCAGCAACGTCCGTAGCAACTAGAATGTTTACTCGCCTATCTTTAAAACTTTTTAAAATCTTTTCTCTTTGGAATTGGCTAACATCTCCATGAAGTGCAGCTACTTTATACCCTCTTGCAAGCAATTTTGAAGCAACATTATCTACCTCTACTTTAGTTCTGCAAAAAACTAGCCCATAAAACTCTTTCTCCATATCTCTGATTCTGCATAAAGCTTCAAATTTATCATGTTCATTTACTTCAAAATATATCTGCTCTGTTAAAGGTGGAATAATATTATTTTGCTTAACTTTTACAAACTCATATTTTCTCATATATTTTTTCGCTACTGATAATATTGCACTTGGCATTGTAGCAGAAAACAATAATGTTCTTTTGTTTAAATTTGTATTCTTTAGAATCTCTTCAATCTCATCGATAAAACCCATATTTAACATTTCATCAGCTTCATCAATAATCAAATAATCTATTTTGCCCAAATCTAATGTTTTTCTGCCTAAATGATCAATAATTCGACCAGGGGTCCCCACAACAATATCTACCCCATCTCTTAATCGTTTTAATTGCAATTCCATTGATTGACCACCATATATTGGTGTGATACTTATATTTTTATGGCCTTTAAATGAATTGAGCTCCTCAGCTATTTGCAAAGCCAACTCTCTTGTTGGGGTTAAAATTGCTGCCTGAATATAACCACCCTTCTCTTTTAATAGATCAACTAAAGGTAGACCAAATGCTGCCGTTTTACCTGTCCCCGTTTGAGCTTGTCCAACAATATCAACTTGCTCAGTTAATAATAAGGGTATTACTTTCTCCTGAATAGGGGTAGGCTCTTCAAATCCCTTTTTCTTTAAGGCTCTCAATATATTCTCAGAAAGGCCTAATTCTTCAAAACTTTTCATAATACATACATCTCACTTTTTTTATTATTCTAACAAAATATACTATTAGTTATTAGAGTTTTATAATTTATCATTATTTAATAATAAATCAATGCTTAAATTTTCTAAACAAATATTTAAAAATCCTAACTTGCTAAGTTAGGAGATTACAAAGAAATATCTCCTTTGCTTTTTCTCACTACAGTCATGTGAACATTTCTGTCATCTACTTCAAATTGATCTGGATTTTTTTCATAATCTAAAATAATTTGCGCTACCATTCCTGCTGTCCAAGGAACTATAACTTTGCCACAATTCCTAAAGCATTCTCTTGATATTGGATCGCCATAAGGCTCCTCCAAATATAAACAATCGGTAGCACCAAAATGCTCTTTGAAAGAGCGAACTATTTGTTGAGTTGGACTAAATAATGACTTACCACGATCATAGAAAATACGTACCTTCTCTTCAGGAGAAATATCTGGATTGTCAAGGACTTCCCTTAGCCAACCATCTGGTTTCATACCTTCCGTCCAAAAACCATAAGGAAGCTCTTTAGGACCATGGACCAAACTAAATGCAGCCAAAGCACCAGCTAATGCTCCACAAATGGTAAGGCCATAACCTTTACCATTTTCATAAATAGCTGAAGCAGCCGCAGTAAAAGGGCTTAATATACAGCAAATCCTATTGCACGTTTCAAGAGATATATCAGTTTCAAAGAGATCATATACAGCATGAAACACTGCAGCTCTACTTCCCCATCCTTCCTTTACATATTTTATTGCCTTAGCTTCCGCTTTTTCTTTTATCATCTTTTTACCTCCTAAATTCGTATTTTAAGGAAATGCAACTGGTTCCCCTAAAAAAATATACATGTATGTATTCTCAACAAAGGATCATCACACGCTGTATAAAACCTTTCCTACCAAAAAGCTATTCTCAACCATCTATTTTTTTCTGAGTTGAGAAAGGTTAGAACTATTACAAACACCAAATGTTTATGAAATTAGTTATTCCTCTGTCTAAGCTTACTTATTTCATTACCAATGTCTTTCTACTACTTAACGTCCTTGCTTTAAGCTATGGTTACAATTTAATATACTAAACCCCATTTTTTCAACTACTATTCTATTGCTTTCCAATTCTTTTGTCAGCTCTTTTTTTAAAGTTTATAACAAAAATCTAACTTGAAAAATTGGAAGATTTATTCAAAAACTGTGCACTTTTAATTTTTAAATTATAAAATATAAAATATAAAATTATATTATTGACTTATGAAATGTATTATATTAAACAGTTATTATTGATTAATCAGTGTATAATAGTAC
>JAXHVM010000145.1 GCA_034189185.1 Deferribacterota bacterium | reverse complement strand
AGAAAGGCTGCTGCTCCAATGTTATATAAGTTAAGGGGAGATGAGAAAACAACTCATTTAATTGAATCAGCAGCTATTCCTGTATCACAGTTAGTAAACTATTTTAAGCTAATGTATGAGATTTTAGAGAAATATGGGCTGAAATTTTCCATCATTGGTCATATTGGCAAAGGGGTAGTTCATACTGAACCAAGGCTTAATCTAAAAAATAAAAGAGATGTAGAATTATTAAAAATATTATCAGATGAGGCATCAGATTTAGTGATATCTTTAGGTGGTACTATATCAGGAGAACATGGTGAAGGGTTAAACAGATCATACTATATAAAAAAACAATATCCAACCATCTATAAGCTGTTTTTAGAAGTGAAAAAAATATTAGAATCTTATAATATATTAAATCCATATATAAAAACATATTTTGATGAAAATCAAGTGAAAGAACGTTTAAGGTTTGGCAAAGACTACAGTGAGCACAATATTGTTGAAGATATGAATTTTAACTGGTCTTATAGAGATTTTATAACTGAAATTGATATGTGTAATGGTTGTTCAAATTGCACGATACCTACTAATATATTAAGAATGTGCCCTGTCTACAAGTTTGATTTTGATGAGATTAGTGCACCTAAAAGTAAAGCTAATATACTTAGAGGATTAATATCAGGTGAATTGAAAGAAGATGTTATAAGAAACCCATTATTTAAGGCAATAATGGAGAGGTGTATTAATTGTGGTGCTTGTACTATTGAATGTCCATCAAATGTGAATGTACCAAAGCTGTCTATGGAAGCAAAAGCCATATATTATAAGAATCAAAGGATTCCCCTTTTTTATAGGCTATCCTCAAATCTCGATTATGCTAAAATATTAACCCCTCTTTTAGTAAGGTTTAATAATTATTTTACTAGTTTAGGTTTAGTATCTAACTCATTGTCTAAATTAATAAATATTGGTAGTGATATAAAAAAGATTAAACTAGCAGAAAATAATCTTTTTAAAAAGTATAAAAATCATTCAAATAAAGGAGACAGAAAAATTCTGTTATTTTCTGGTTGTTACTACAATTATATAGAGCCAGATATAAGTTTAGATACAATAAATATATTGGAGAGACATGGTTTTCAGGTAATATTACCTGACCAGTTTTGTTGTGGTATACCAGCTGTCTCAAAAGGATTAGTTGATCTAGCAAAAAAGAAGATTATAAAAAATATAGAAAAGTGGGGTGATATTGTACATGACATTCAATATATTGTTTCTGCCTGCTCTTCTTGTACATATGCCTTAAAGAATCTTTGGAAATCAATCATAGATGATGAAATTATCTATGAAATTAGTAGAAAAACAAAATTAATAAGTGAAGTTCTTATAGATATTGAGTTTAAAAAAAACAAATACAATGATAAAGAGAAGAGAAAAGCTCTATATCACGAACCTTGCCACCTAAAATTTCAAAGCGGAAAAAATTTTTCATTAGAATTGTTAAAAAAATTGGAATATTTAGAGGTTCAATCTTTAGATAGTAACTGTTGTGGCATGGCTGGTAGTTGGGGTATGTACAATAAAAACTCGCTTATAAGTCAAAAGATTGGAGACGATCTTAAGAATAGAATTAATAAAAAAGGTAGAGATGGTTATTATTTACTTTTGACAGATTGTCCCTCTTGCAGAATGAGACTTAAGAGTATATCAAAGAAACCTGTTTTGCACCCTGTAGAACTTTTAGATAATTAATTTAAATATGTTCTTCAGAATATCAGTAATTATTCTAATAATTTTAAATTGTATATATGTAAATGCAGATGTAAATAATTATATTATAGGGCTTAAAGCCTATAGAGATGGCTTTATTGATATTGCGAAAGATAATCTTAAAGAATATGTAAAACAAGCAGATTCTAAAGAAAAAAAATCCTTTGCAAGCTATATACTTGCAACAATTTATTTTAAGGAGAAGGACTTTCAGAAAACTCTCTTATTTTTAGATGGAATAGAAACAAGGAACGACCCAAGAATTAATATTTCTCAAGTACGAGAGATGAAGATGTTTGCACTAACTAATGTAAATTGTGATTTGTCATTGGACTTTTTAAAAAAATATCCCCTTTATGAGTTTACAAATATATACATCAATTCTAATTGTGAAAAAAATGATAAACTATTTAATATAATATGTGATAACCTAACAGATGAAAATAAATTGCAAGTTTTATATAATCTTCTAAATAGCAAATTATATAATAGGGTTTTTAATTGTATAGATTTATCAAAGGTCAAAAAAGAAGATTTAAGGGAAATTGGTTTATATTTTTTTAAAAATAAAGAATATAATAAATTCTGGAAGGTATTTGGCTTTTATAAAGATGATGATTTTGTAAACCTTGCACTATCTAGATACTGGCAAAAAGAAGATTATGATAAATTTATAAATAATTTTAATGCCTTTTTAAATAATTTTCACATAGAAAGTGAAAATTATTGTAGAGCAATAAAGATATATAATGATAAAGGATTAACATATGATTGCTCTTTAATTGATAAATGTATAGATAACAAAAGATTGTTGAATAAAAATAAGATAGCTTGTTTTATAAAAAACAAAAATATAAACAAATTAAGTGAATTTATAAATGAGGAGAATGGTAAATATTTATGTGATTATGGTGGATATTTGATTAAAGAGAGCCTTTATAATCACAAGATATTGCGTTATCTGTCAAATTGTAAAGATAGAAGAAAATATGTTGGATTTCTATATGAAAACAAAAAGTTCAATGACCTTATAATATTTTTGGGCGATCCTAGTAGTGATTTCGATTACTTTTTTTTAGCTCTATCATATAAAAAGTTGGGAAACAAAGAGAAATCATCTATATTTAGTGATAAACTAAAAAGTATTGAACTAAAAAAATACTTGGATAATTATTAAATAATGAAGAATGTATTAATTTCATTATCTATAATAATTGCTTTTATATTTTTAGCTATATATTTATTAACAGATGAAAGCTATAAATTGGCTAAAAAAGCAGAAGAGATGCTAAAAGCTGGAGATGTAGAACAGGCCGAAAAACTTACTTCTAAGGCCTTAGAAATAAATAGGTATAATAGAAAAGCAATATTAGTTGATACTAAGATAAAAAGATACATTAAAAATAAGGAAATTATCAGAAAAGCAAAAATAAAATATGAGGAAGCTTTAGATAATTTAGAAAAGGGTAATTTCAAAGATGCACAGGTAAAACTTATTGAGGCTATAGACCTTTTAAATAAAATAAATGATAAAGACTTGTTATATGAAGAAGCAAATAAGCTAATGGATAAAATAGTTGAAGAAATACAGAATTTAACAGATAGATTGGGTGAATATTATTATAATAATGCATTAAAAGCTTATAAAGAAGGAGATTTGATTGGAGCCTATGAGTTATTAGAATTAATCGAGGTAAAGGATAAAAAGATACTTGATCTAAAAAGTAAAATTGCTTTTGAAATTGGTGAGAAAAGATATAATAAAATACTTGAATCAGATTTTCAAGTTAGTGAATATGAATTAAAGGATGCTCTATATTGGTTTAGAAATGTTGATAGATATAGCAATTATTATGATAAAAGTAGGGAATATATTAAAACATTAAATGAGCACATAAAATGATGACAAAATTTTATATAAAAACATATGGCTGTCAAATGAATGAATACGATTCAGAGTATATTTCTTCTGTACTAATTAATAAAGGATATTATGAAACAAATAGTTATGAGGATGCAGATTATATAATCTTAAATACTTGTAGTGTAAGAGAAAAAGCTGAAAAGAAGGTATATTCTGAGATTGGGCGTATTAAAAAATTGAAAAGAAAAGATAGGGAAATAAAAATAGGTATATGTGGGTGTGTGGCTCAACAACAGGGTTATAATATAATGGAAAGATTTAAAGATGTTTCATTTGTTGTAGGCACAGATGCATTGAATAGATTTGAAGAAATTATGAATCAGGTTGAGCTAGGTGAAAGAATAGTCGATACAGATTTTAAATCTAATAAGCTTATTAAAGGCAAATTTAAAAGAGAACCCAGTACTATAGCTTATGTTTCAATAATGAAAGGGTGTAATAATTATTGTTCATATTGTATCGTTCCTTATGTAAGGGGTAGAGAAATAAGTAGAGATCCTGAAGAAATATTAGATGAAATAAAATATTTGGTAGAGTTAGGGTATAAAGAGGTTATATTATTGGGGCAAAATGTAAATTCTTATGGAAAAACCCTTGACGAAACTATTAATTTTCCAAAATTCTTAAGTATGGTTAATAATATTAATGGTTTAGAAAGGATCCGATTTGTAACTTCTCATCCAAAAGATTTTGATGAGGATTTAATCTTTGCTATGCGTGACAATGAGAAAGTATGCGAACAGATACATTTACCGATCCAATCAGGCTCAAACAAAATATTAAAATCAATGAACAGAAAGTATACATCTCAAGAATACCTAAAAAAAATAGAGAAATTAAAAAAATATATACCAAATATAGCAATTTCGTCTGATTTCATTGTAGGCTATCCTGGAGAAAGTGAAGGAGACTTCAATGATACATTGAATATATTAAATGAGGTAAAGTACATAATGTATTTTCTTTTAAGTATTCTGTGAGGCCTGG
>JAXHVM010000144.1 GCA_034189185.1 Deferribacterota bacterium | reverse complement strand
ATACACCTGCTGTTACTAGGGTTGAAGAGTGAACGAGGGCTGAGACGGGTGTTGGGGCTGCTATTGCCGCGGGAAGTCATCTCGAAAATGGAATTTGTGCTCTTTTGGTAATTGCTGCTAAGATGATAAGGATATATATAATGTTTGTTTCTTGTAAAACATTAATTGAATTAAATGATCAAAAGTTAAGATTTAATGATAAGGCAATTAGTAAGAGGATAAATGAGTCGCCCACACGGTTTGAAAGGGCTGTAAATATTCCTCCGGCTAAAGCGGTGGGTGATTGATAGTAGATAATTAATAAGAAGGATACAATTCCAAGGCCGTCTCACCCCAATAGAAAGAAGATTGTGTGGGGGATTAAGGCAAATGCATATATTGAGAAAATAAATATTAGTAAAATTAATGAAAATCGAAACACGAATGGGTCATGTCTTATGTAAATAGATGAAAAGATATAAATGTTTGCGGCAATAAATGTTACGGTTAAAATTATTATAAATGAGTATATATCAATAAAGATGGGAATGCTTATATTATTTTCATATGTTGGAATATAAAGTCAGTTTAGTAAGGTTGGGGTATTCATAGACATAAAACCGGAAAAAAAAGTTATAAGAGTTGCTGCGGATAAGAAAAGGGTTGTTGGAATGTGTTTGAGGGTTTTGTTCATTGTTTAGGGTATAGAATACATTAATAAAGTCACAGTTTATTGTTTTTTTTTAAACTACCTAAACTAATGGGCTTTAGTATATTGAATTAGAAGTATGCAAAAAATTGTTGCTTGGAGAAAGCAGACAGCTACTTCAAACAATACATAACCGCTTTGTACTAATAATATAAATGTTATAAGTAAAGGTGAGGTGGTGTATAGAAAGAAGGAGAGGCCGCTTCTAAGGAGTAAAATTAGATGCCCTGCTGTTATGTTCGCGGTGATTCGGAACGCGAGGGTAAGGGGACGTAGTAGAATTCTCGTAAGTTCAATTAGTGTTATAAATGGAGCAAGCCAAAGAGGGGTTGATGCTGGTAAAAAAGATGCAAAGAATGACTTTATGTTTGTTTTAAAAAAGATAAATAATGGTGCAAGTCATAACATGAAGCCTAGTGGAAATGTTATGGTCGGGAAAGTAGTAATTGAGAACGTATATGGAATTAGTCCTGTAAGGTTAAAGAAAATTAATAGACAGAAAGTCGGGGGGATAAATATGTCTCAGCCACTAAATGATTTTTTTCATGGGGATATTTGTGTGAGGATAAATGAAAGTGTTGATGAAATAGCTTGTGTAAAAAAGGAAGGAGTAACTCAGAAAGTCGGGGAAAAAAAAATAAATAGGGATGCTGCGGATAAAAGTGAGCAGAAAGCAAAGAAATTTATATTGAAAAACCCAGATGGTTCTATGCTGGAGAAAACGTTGAATAACATCAAGATTTGGGTAATTCCCATTATTGGCTTTGAAGGCCAAAAGTTTATTTAACTTAAAATCTTATTCATTGCGCGGGGTATTAATAGTAAAATCTCATGCTAAATAAAGTAGAGGAGAAATAAAAAAATATGAAAAATAAAATACTGTAAAGTATTGTCCTAGAGTTTCGAAGGGGGCTTGGACTGGTTTGCCTCCGATTCATGTTAATAGTAAAAAGTTTGTAATGAATGTCCAGAAAAAAATTTGTGACAGGGGATAGAAGGCTGTTGTTTGCCGGGAGTGAAGATGGAGCGCTGGAAGAAGTGCTAAAATTAATACGGCGCCTAGTATTGCTAAAACGCCACCTAATTTGTTTGGAACGGAGCGTAAAATTGTATATGCTCATAAAAAATATCACTCCGGTTTAATGTGAATTGGAGTGGATAGTGGGTTTGCTTTAATAAAGTTTTCTGGCTCTAAAAAGGCGTAAGGAAAAAGAAATACTACAAAGGATAAGATAAGGCAAGCAGCAATAATACCCACTAAGTCTTTGATTGTATAATATGGGTGAAATGGGATAAATGTGTGGGATCATTCTACTCCTAGGGGGTCAGACGAGCCGGTTTGGTGTAGGTATAGTAAGTGAAGAAGTATAATAAATAAAAGGATAAAAGGAAATAAAAAGTGAAAAGCAAAAAATCGTGTAAGTGTGGCATTATTAACTGCGAAGCCCCCTCAGACCCATATTACTAAATCTTTACCAAGAAACGGGACAGCAGATAAAAAGTTTGTGATTACGGTTGCCGCTCAGTATCTTATTTGCCCTCAAGGTAGGACATATCCTATGAATGCAATTATTATAGTTAAGAAAAATATTACAAGGCCTGATATTCACACATGAAATAAGAGATAGGAGCCGTAGTATATTCCTCGGCCGATGTGGCAGTAAAGACAAAAAAAGAATAGGGACGCTCCATTTGCGTGAAATCCGCGTAAGGCTCAGCCGTAGTTGACGTCTCGTGAAATGTGTGCAACGGATGTAAATGCATAGTCTGTGTGGGGTGTAAAGTGTATTGTTAGAAAAATACCTGTAATAATTTGTAGTATGATGCAAAATCCTAGCAGGGAGCCGAAATTTCATCAAATAGAAAGGTTAACAGGGGCGGGTAAAGAAATTAATGAATTATTTAAAATACGTAAAAGAGGTTCTGTTTTTCGTAGTGGTTTTGACATATGACTTTAAGAAAAAGATTGTATTATGAGCCCCACCAGTAGATGCATAAAAATAGAAAAATTCATACTACATCAACAAAGTGTCAGTATCAGGCAGCGGCTTCGAACCCTATGTGGCGATCTGGTGAGAAGTGATGAGATAATGTGCGGTAAAAACATACAATAAGAAAGGTTGTGCCGATTAGAACATGAAGTCCGTGAAACCCTGTGGCTACAAAAAAGATTGAGCCGTAAATTCCGTCTGCAATTGTAAAAGGGGCTTCGTGATATTCGTGGAGTTGTAAGAACGTAAAATAGCCCCCAAGGGTGCATGTAAGAAGTAACGCTTGGGTGGTGTTTTTACGTCTTCCTGCTAAAAGTCCATGGTGGGCCCAGGTTACTGTAAATCCTGAAGCTAGAAGAACAGCGGTGTTAAGTAGCGGCACTGAAAAGGGGTCGATTGGGGTGATTCCTGGGGGAGGTCAAGTGCAGGCAATCTGAGGTGTTGGGGCTAGGGCGGAGTGAAAAAAGCCTCAGAAAAATGCAAAGAAGAATATTACTTCAGATGTAATAAAAAGTAGTATTCCTAGTCGGTGTGCTTGAACTACATATGTGGTGTGAAAGCCTATAAATGTAGCTTCGCGGATTACATCTCGTCATCACTGGGTTATAGTAGCGGCCATGCAAAGTAAGCTTAGAAAAAATAATGACGTATCGTGTTTATGAAATCAAATAACTATTCCCATAGTTATATTAAAGGCTCTTATGGCTCCGCATAGGGGTCATGGTCTTATATCGACTAAGTGAAATGGGCTGCGTGGGGGTGTTGTGGATTGGCGGCGGTTTTGTAAA
The DNA here is from genome assembly GCA_034189185.1 of Deferribacterota bacterium. Taxonomy (NCBI): domain Bacteria; kingdom Pseudomonadati; phylum Deferribacterota; species Deferribacterota bacterium. The sequence continues at coordinate 1,265 of JAXHVM010000144.1, read as the reverse complement.
TTGATAAGATTTGACATAAATATAAATAGTAAGAGGATTTATTTATCCATTCATAGATTTACAGTCTACCGCGTTTGTTCGGCCATCTTACTTTATTTTCTTTATGAACTAAACTTTTTGTTTGGAAGACAAATGTACAAATTATACTAAGAAAATAAAAATTAAGGTAAAGCTATTTATCAATGTCAGGTTTTGTTTATAGTTCTAAGTGTTGTGCTTTTTTTGGGTAAGGGGAATACGAGGCTTTGTCGTCATCAAAAAATAGAGGCTAGGCTTAAGGAAAAGATGATAATTAAGAAAAATCTAATAAGTCAGTTTAGGGGTGCTAGTTGTGGCATTTAAATAATATTTAGAGTTGATTTCATTTCGTGTTATTTATAAGAGGTATTTATTTTAGTGTGGCTTTTGGAATAAGTCAGTCAAGGAATGTTTTTGAATTTACTGCTTCAAGCACAATGGGTATAAATGAGTGGTCTCTTCCGCAGATTTCGGAGCATTGTCCATAGAATACTCCAGGAAGATACGAGGTAAACCCAAATTGGTTTTGTCGTCCAGGGATGGCATCAATTTTAACACCAAGACTAGGGACGGCCCATGAGTGAATAACGTCGTATGATGTGGTTAAGAGTTGAATTTGTATACGTATAGGAAACACAGCTCGATTATCGACGTCAAGTAGTCGGTATATGCCTTCTGAGAGATCAGATGTCGGGGTTATATATGAATCAAAAGAAAATCCTTGAAAGGCTTGATATTCATAGCTTCAGTATCATTGGTGCCCAATTGCTTTAAAAGTGAGTTGAGCGTTTGGAATTTCATCTATTACGTAAAGTAGGTGTAAGGAGGGTGCGGCTAGTAAGAATAAAATAATTGCTGGCACTGACGTTCATACGGCTTCAATTTCATGTGCGTGGAGGAGGGTGCGGCAGGTAAATTTATTTATTATTAATTTTGCTAGCACGAAACTTACAAAAGATACTACTAGTAAAACCATAAGTATTGCGTGGTCATGGAGTGCAGATAGTTGATATATTGTTGGGGATGCGGCGTCTTGAAGAGAAAGTTGACCTCAAACTGGCATTTAGGCGGGCCCAGGGGCACATTTCTAAGTAACAGTTAGATGCTATTTAGCTTCCGCCTAAGAGAGTTAAGAAATTAGTTTCTGTTTGTTGGGTAGGGGTAAAAGATTTATAGTGATGCATGGAGTTTCAAGATGTGTGTGAGATTTTGTTGGTGTTTCGTTGTACCATTCTAAACTTGATGGC
>JAXHVM010000143.1 GCA_034189185.1 Deferribacterota bacterium | reverse complement strand
AATATTATCCCCCCATCTAAAGGTGAATTAGCTTGTAGCGATGAAGGGGTTGGCAGGCTAAAAGAACCAGATGAAATTTTTGATTATGTTAATGATTACATACAAAGCAGCAAAGAATATAAGGGGATTAGATTTTTAGTTACAGCAGGCCCTACAAGGGAGTATATTGATCCTGTTAGATATATAACAAATAGATCATCAGGGAAAATGGGTTTATCATTAGCTAATGTTATAAAGAGAAAGGGCGGTACTGTATCATTAGTGACTGGGAGTATAGATTGTAAAGACATACATTATGATAGAATATTTAATGTTGAAACTGCAGATGAGATGTTAAATCTATTGAAAAAAGAAGTAAAAGAAAGTGATATATTGATAATGGCTGCAGCTGTAGCTGATTTTAAACCAAAAGAAATAAGTGAAAGAAAAATAAAAAAGGGTAAGAGTTTTTTATTAGAGCTAGTAGAAAATCCTGATATATTGAAGGAATTATCAAAAGAAAAAGATGAAAGCCAAGTATTTGTTGGTTTTGCAGCTGAAAGTGATGATTTAATTGAGAATGCAAAAAAGAAAATAGGTGAAAAAAATCTAGATATGATTGTTTTAAATGATATCTCGAGGAGTGATATAGGCTTTGATTCTAATTATAATGAAGTCACATTGATATATAAAAATGGTAGAATGAAAAGGGTGCCAAAAGCAACAAAAGAAAAAATTGCAGAAGAAATAATATCTAAAGCAGTTGAAATATATAAAAGTATAAATGGATAACTTTTACAGATTTGTCTATGGTATTGAATGGTTTTATATTCCAAATAAAAGAAAAGATGTAGTTAAAGAACAAATGCCTTCAAGTAATAACACTGTTAGTATTAATACTGATAAGGATATCTTAAGTTTAATGAAGAAGTTAGAGGATGAAGTATTATCATGTAAAAAATGCAACCTATCTCTAAATAGAAATAATGTAGTTTTTGGAGAAGGCTCTCTTAATGCTAAATTAATGTTTATTGGAGAAGGTCCAGGTTATATGGAGGATAAGAAGGGGAGGCCTTTTGTTGGTAGAGCTGGTTTATTGTTAGATAAAATGATAAAAGCGATGGGATATAAAAGGGAAGAGGTTTATATAGCAAATATTGTTAAGTGTAGACCTCCTAATAATAGAGTGCCTACAAAAGATGAAGCTGCAATGTGTTTGCCCTATTTGATAAAACAGATTGGGCATATAAAACCAGAAGTAATTATATGTTTGGGTAGCTCTGCTGCTAACTACTTATTAAATATTAATATGTCGATAACAAAGATAAGAGGCTCTATTAGGGAGTTAAAACTAAAAATTAATAATAGTAATTTGAAAATAAAAGTTATTCCAACATATCATCCTGCATATTTATTAAGAAATCCTAACAAAAAAGCTGAATCTTGGCAGGATTTACAAAAGGCTATGTCTATATTAAAAGATTTATAGAAATTGTGCTTAATTTATCAATTCGTCAAGCATTAGCTTATTGTTGTACGATATTGCTTTATTTGGACAAATAAATATGCAGAAACCACATTTTATGCATTTATTTATGGCTACATTTATTCCAACTTTCTTTAACTTTCCATCTTCATCTCTTATAGTTTTTTCTGAAAGTGCACCCGTTGGGCAAAATATATAACAAAGTCTACAAAGACTACATTTATTAAAATCTATCTCTATAGAGGTTAATTCAATAGAGTTTGCTGTATCAAATATAGCATTTTTTGAGTTTAATTTCATTGCTTTAAGATTTTTAATTAATAGGACTCTATTTAATGGTATATATTTTGAATGTAGTATTTTTCTATTTTCTTTTAGTTCTTTTTTGCTTATAAATAGAGTTAACAAATCTTTTGCACTATTTATGCTCTCTTTTCTGAAATATCCAAAGAGTTCTCTTCTTGAAAGATAGGGAATTTCTTTTTTAGCTTTGTTGTTATTGCCTATGATATTTTTTATGTAATCTGTGTCATTAATTATTTCTACCGAGAGTTTTACATCTTTGAAGTTTTTAATAAAATTGTAGGCTAATTCTTTGTTATCTAAAAATATTTTGTTGCCTACTGAATTGATACAATTTTTACAATCACAGAGTATTGTAACCGGCTTGTTTGTATTATTTGCAATATGGATTAAGATTGTAAAATCTATAATACTAGTACAAGGTATTTCAATTAGATAGGTTAGATTATTATGAGGTATTAAACTATTGTTTTTTTCATAGAATTGTTTACATATAAAAATTAAATCTTTATTATTAACAATAAATTCATTAATTTTACTTATTAATTTATAATAACGATAAAATTTAAAATCAAATGTTTTTGTTGGACATTTTGTAACACAAACTCCACATTCGCTACATTTGCTATCATCGATCTCGATTAATTTATTATCTTTGTCTATATTAATAGCATTATTTTGGCAATTTTGGGTACATATAGAGCACGGTTTGTATTTTGAAATAAAATTTAAACATCTATTGGGATCAATAAATAAATTTTGCGATATTGTTTTTATTGTGTTATTTAAGGAAGTTAGTTTATTAAACATCTTGATTTAATACATTTACTAAATCCTCTAAAGATTTATAATCAGTCCTTATAAAACCAAGGGTTATATCAGCTACTGGTTTATAGAAATTGCTAATATCTGTTTCTCTAATATCTAAACACAACTTATTTACCCAACGTAAAAGGTGTTTTTCCATAAATTCTTTTGAGGTTTTTATTTTATCTGATGCTTCTTTATAGTTGTTTTCATCTAAAAATCTGATTGCTTGTTCATTCAAATGTCCTATAAAGGCAAGTTCAGCTGCTATGTGATCATCTGGTTCATTGAAGCTTTTTTTGGTTATAACTTTATTATTTATGTAAAATTTTAAAACATCCTCAGTCTCTTGTTGATACATTAAGCCTTCTTCTGAAAGATAGACTGACTCATAGGGGTTTATAGTTTTAACTTCTACAATGCTAGCTGTAACATTTAAAAATAACATTGCATAAATTCTTGCAAGTTCATCTATAAATTCATCTAAATTTTCATTATTAATATTTAACAATCTATTTTTTAGACTACCCACACCTTTTATAAAAGCCTCATCTTCACTACTTTTAGACAATTCTTCTAGAAGGGGTAAATGATTTCTTAAAGTATAAAATAATTCTTTATCAACTTCCTTTTCGTACAAGCGTGACAGAAGAAAATAGATTTGTGCCCTCATATTCAATATTGCTTTAATATCTAAACTATCTGTTTTTATGTTATTACTCATATAATTGTAAACTCCTTTAATTGTTATTATTAAATTAAATAATAGAGGGCTTTAAGCCCTCTATTATTATAATTACTCTTTTTTCTTAAAAATAATATTTGGATTTAGTGGTTTACCTGAAGGTGTTGTTTGGTTGTGATCAAAGTTTGGTGCATCTAGGGTAGCATTAGGATATTTTCTCTTTAATTCATCAATTGGGCCTGCATCAAGTGCTCTATTTAGACAAGCTGCAACACATGCTGGTTTTCTTCCATCAGATATTCTATCAATGCAAAAAGTGCATTTAGTCATTTTAGGTCTAGCTGGATCATTTTGTGCGTACTGCCAATAATTTTCGTTGTAATATTGAGGCGCATCCCAAGGACAAGCTGAGTGGCAAGCCCCACAGGAAATACAATCTTCAGTGTGTACTAAAACTGCGCCGAACTCTGGCTCTTTATATATAATTTGCACAGGGCAAGCCTCAAGACAAGCTGGATTCTCACAATGATTACAAGATATTGACAGAGGGAAGGTGTTAATATTTGGATAGGTACCTGTTATAACCCCGTTTTCTTTTGAACCTAGCAATGTTGCTGAGTCATTATAATTTGTTACAAGTCCGTAGGGAGTAGGCACTCTTCTCCACCTTTCCTTCATATAATGCTTTCTCCATTCTTCAAGGTTCCAATTATCTGTTTCTGGATTAATATAAGTTTCTCTTTTTTCTGTTTCGCCAACCTCTACTTGGTAGTCTCCAGATTCAATCCATGCATATGAGGTATGTCCCTCGATATTTTTATCTCCTCTTTTATCATCATTCCAATTTTTACAAGCAAGTGTACAAGTTTTACAACCAATGCACCTGCTTTGATCAAAATACCAACCCCATTGTGGCATATTTACCTCCTAATTTATTATTCTGGTTTCGTTTTACTTACTTCAACTAATACTGAGTTGTGGCTCATTCCACTGCCACCAATCCCCATAACTGATTGATGTGGATCGTGTGGGCCTGATTCTAGAAATGGAACCAACGTTGCTGAACAACCGCCAACATCAACTGGTACTTTAATGTCTTCCATATGGTTAGGATCTTCAATTGCATTATGAACATCCATTTTAATAGTAACAAATTCAGTTGTACTTGGCGAATACCAGCTACCCTGTTCAAGGTTGCATGAGCCTGGTCTCATTCTATCACTTACATATGCTTTGACCTTTACACAGCCCCTATCATTATAAACATATACAACATCATCGTTTTTTATCCCACGCTCTTCAGCATCCTTTGTATTTAACCAAATATTTCCAGGGAATTCGTCTTTGATAAATGGAACATTATCATAAGTTGAGTGTGATTTATTTCTTGCAGCTTTTGCAATCATTACAAGTTTATAAGGCGTTCTTCCATCTTTTATCATATCATAGCCTTCAAAATTGTATAATGGTATTGGCCTTGGATCAAGCCTTGTATAAATATAGTCATCTGTGGTGTTTCCCCTTAAGAAAGCTGCATCTGGG
>JAXHVM010000142.1 GCA_034189185.1 Deferribacterota bacterium | reverse complement strand
AGGCCTAAATGAATATCTTTTTAGAGGCAGCTGAAAATATTATTGAAAATAATATAACGCTAGAAAAGGAATTTCTGCTGGAATTTTTTACACACAAACCACTAGATGATATACTTATAGCCAGTGATACCCTTAGGCATCACTATCTAAAAAATAAAATACATATGTGCTCTGTTTTAAATATAAAATCTGGTCTCTGTAATATGGATTGTAAATTTTGTGCACAATCTTCAATATCCCATGCTAGTATAGAGAAATACCCACTACTGCCAAACAACGAAATAGAAACCTTTATTGAAGCAAATAAGACAAATAGTGTAGGTAGGCTTGGTCTTGTATCCTCTGGCAAAAAACTCTCAAAAAATGAGATAAACAGATTAGCAGAACTAATAAAAAGTATAAAAACCACTAAGGGCCTGTGTATTTCTCCAGGGGATATGGATTTAGAAGATATGCTTTTATTAAAAGAAAGTGGGATTACAAGATACCATCACAATCTTGAAACATCTATGAGGTTTTATCCTGAAATATCTTCAAAAATCGATTATAGATCAAAGATTAATACCATTAAAAAAGCAAAACAAGCAGGTCTTGCTGTTTGTTCAGGCGGGATATTTGGTATTGGTGAAAAAGATGAAGATATTATAGAATTAGCTATTTTATTAAAAGAACTTGATGTAGATAGTATCCCCCTTAATTTTTTAATGCCAATAGAAAATACCCCTTTAGAAGATTATAATCTCTTAACCCCCGATAGATGCTTAAGGATAATTGCAGTTTTTAGATTTATTTTACCTAAAAAAGATATTCTCATATGCGGTGGAAGGATGGAAAACCTAAAAGATATGCATAAATATATATATAAAGCAGGGGCTAGTGGCATATTAACAGGCAATTACTTAACCACTAAGGGCAGAAGTTTGTCAGATGATAACAAAACAATCAGGGAGATGGGTCTTGAGCCAAGAGATATACAATTTATTGCTGGAAGTGGTTTAAACTCCGAAGGACGGATAGTGTCTTGAGCCAAGAGATATACAGTCTATTAATTAATAAACTAAAAAGAGTCGAGAAAGAAAATCTTCTAAGGAGAATACCACCAGTTAATTACAAAAAAAATAAATTTATTTATATAAATGGTTCTGCCTATCTTAACTGTTCTAGCAATGATTACTTAGGCCTATCAGATAATACTGAGATAAAGAATTTTTCTATAAGATGTTTAAATGATTACGGTTTATCAGCTGGTGCATCTAGAATAGTTTCTGGAAATTATAGGATATATGACTATTTAGAAGAAAAGATGGCAAATTTCAAAGGCTATGATAAATGTTTAGTTATGAACTCTGGTTATACCGCAAACCTAGCTATATATTCAACATTACTAGATGAAAATTCTATAGTCTTTTCAGATGAATTAAATCACGCAAGCATTATTGACGGTATTGCATTAAGTAAGGCAAAATGTGTTGTATATAAACATAGGGATATAGAACATTTGGATTATTTAATAAAAAAATATAATAATCAAAAATATAAATTCATAGCAACAGATACACTCTTTAGTATGGACGGAGATTTTGCCTATATTAATGAATTAGTAGAGATTAAAAATAAAACTGATTGTATGTTAATAGCAGATGAAGCACATACTACGGGTATTTATGGTGATGGTCGTGGCTATATCCATGCATGCAATGCTAGAGAGGCTTTTGATATAAACATGGGAACCTTTAGTAAGGCTCTTGGTAGCTTTGGGGCTTACATCTGTACAAATAAAATAATCTATGACTACCTTGTAAATAAAGCAAGATCCTTAATTTTTACAACTGGATTACCACCAGCTGTAGTAGGAGCAAACCTTAAATCAATTGAAATAATTGAACAAAATAAATCATTATATAAAAATTTAATCAATCTCTCCAAAAAATTTAGAGACGGGTTAGAAAATTCTAATATTCCAGTTATCTCGAAAGAGAGCCATATTTTTACAATACCCTTTGATAATAATAGTGAAGCTATTAATGCCCATAGTCTTTTGTTGAATGATAATATTTTTGCAACCCTTGCCAGAAACCCTTCTGTAAAAACACCAAGAATAAGGATTAGTCTAAGGAGTGATTTTAGCTATAAAGATATTGATAATATATTGATTGCTCTAAAAAAAGCTATCAATAAATAAAATCTTTAAGTTCAGAATAATAAATTGTTAGTTTAGTGTAGAAGTTTTGGGCTTTCTTAGATTTCTAAAAAAGCTCTTTAATAAATCTTTAATATATTCTTCATTATAACCATAGTAATAACTAACTCTATGGTTTAAACTATTTATATCAAATATATGGGCATTAGAAATTACACCACCAAATTTCTCATCGGGAAGGCAAAAAAATACTTTCTCTACCCTAAAATGGATAATTGCGCCACAACACATAATACACGGCTCTAAGGTCACATATAAACTACTATGATTTAACCTCCAATCACCTAATATTTCAGAGGCTTTTTTTAAAGCAACAATTTCAGCGTGATATAAAGGATTTTTAGTGCTCTCCTTCATGTTATAGCCTCTAGATATTATCTTATTATCTAAAACAACTACTGCTCCCACAGGGACTTCACCAATTGAATACGCTATATTAGCCTCTTTTATTGCTTCATCGAAAAATTTTATATCCTTTTTTGTAAAATTCATCTAAGATAGATCCATTAAGATTTTCATTATACCAATAAATACTATAGCTGCCGTATCAGCCTTTAAAATATTATATGTTGGTGAAATAATTTGAAAACCTTTATCTTTTAAAGCATCAGCCTCATCATCAGTCAAACCACCTTCTGGACCAATAAAAAGCGAAATGTTATTGCTTTTTACTTTTGGCAAGGATTTCTCAGTACAACCTTCATAAAAGAGAAACTTTTGATTGTTATCATTATCAATAAATTTAATCTCTGTAGGTTCTGATAATGAAGGTATATGTTCAATTTCTGATTGAAGTGCTCCTTTAATTAATAATTTTTCATATCTTGAAAGGGTTTTTTTATTTAGATCCCTTTGACTTCTCTTGGTATAAATCGGTGTAAATCTTGTTACACCCAATTCTCCACTTTTCTCAACAATTTCATCCATATATTCTCTTTTAAGACATGCCTGATATAAATGTAGATTATAGTTGGCTCCTAAAAGCTCTCTTTCATTAATCTTATTTAAAATAACGGCACCTTTCTTCACGTTTTCTATCTTAAACTCACCAATTTTTTGTCTATTTAGTATATATAAATTATCACCTACCTTAAGTCGCAGTACATTTTTTATATAGTTATATGATTCATCTTCTAATCTATCAATCTGGTTTAAGTCTTTGTCAATAAATATCCTTTTAGTATTCTGATGAGACCTTTTCAAAGGTAAATTCTCCACTATCATCTATAATTAATGCTGTTAAACTATAGCCATAAACACATCCAGTATCTATATTTATGCTAATAATTTTATCACCACTCTTGTTTATATAAGGTTCATTAAAATTATCTGATAAGCCCAATGATCTAATTGGGGTATGCCCATGTATTATTATATAATCAAAATAGGGCTCTCTCTCAAAATCAGTATTTCTTGACCATACAAAAGGGTACTTTTGTTTTTTTAGTTTTTCAGGTAACCCTTCATATTGTTCATCTAATTTCTTTTTAAAATCATACACCCCGCCATGGCTAATCAAAAATTTATTCTTACCCATATACAAGGTGATATATTCCTTGAAAGACTTAATAAATTCAATATATCTATAAAACTTATTAGTAAGCCTATATTTAATAAATTCATCGTTAAAATAGTTGTTTGTAAGACTATCTTCTTTTATAAAAGACTTTATAGTTTCAAGACCGCCATTTTCAAACCAAACCCCATAAGAATATCTCTCAGTGTTATCAATATAATCAATCATCAAATCCTCATGATTACCTAAAACATATTCACCTTTTGATACATTATTAATTAAAAAATTAAGAACCTCAAAAGTAGAGGGGCCCCTATCTATTAAATCGCCAACAAAGTAATATTTATCTATTTTATATTTTTTATCTATTTGATTAATTAATTTATAAAAACTATTGAAACAACCATGTATATCACCAAATACAGCTATTTGCATAACCTTATGCCCCACCAAGAAGAATTAAAAGTTAAACAATCTATTTTATAATCTTTTAAATCATAGTTACTTAAAAAATTATTCAAGTCATTACCTAAAAAACCAGATAAGATTATAAATTTAGGTGATATATACAAAAAATATTCCCATAGATTTGCTATTACTTCATAAATTATATTTGCTACAATAACATCACATTTAATTTTATCATAATTAAAATCAATCGATCCTATATATGCGTAAATTTTATTGCAATTATTATCTTTTAGATTATCTATAATATTTAAAACACACAGCTTGTCAATATCACAGGCAATAACCTTTTTTGCACCACTTTTTTCAGCAAGTATAGAGAGTATACAACTTCCACATCCAACATCTAAAACGACCCTATCTTTGCATACACCCTCCAATAGGGTCGCCGCATTACGGGTTGTTGGGTGGGAACCTGTTCCAAAGGCAAGTGCCGGCTTAATATATATAGTATTAATATTTTCAAAAATTATATCCTTTGAATTAATATAAGCAAAATTGTCTGTTAATAAATCAGGCTTTAAATACTTCTTCCATTCATCTAACCAGTTTATATCATTTATATCTTTCTTTGAAAAATCTATTCCCTCTTCTAATAAAAAATTATCTACATTAGTATTTGTATAAAAT